>CAYGGQ010000007.1:0-11917 GCA_964349535.1 uncultured Gammaproteobacteria bacterium
CAGACACTTGACAGATATTTTGGTTTATGATTTAATACTCGCAGGTTGGAACGAGTCGGGCTTCCTTCCGGGGATCTAATCAATAGGATCAGATTTCCAGAAGGGAAACCTGGCAGCGTAGGTATGGAGATACTTCTTCAAATCGAGCAGACGTGAAAAGCGATAGCGACCCCGGTCGATGTCGTTGTGGCGCAAGCCACGTCTCTCCTGCCGCCTTTTCTCCAGGTAACCCGCACTTTTGAACCATTGGACGGTGTACAGACAAGGGATGCGCGCCAGGCACGTGTGATCGCCAAACAGTGAAAAATGTTTGGCCACATGCGCCAGCGGCTCACAAGCCGTGGCCCACATGCAGTAGGCGCCTTTGTCCTTACTACCTTCAGTGGTTCACTAATTTGAACCAATGGACGGCGTAGGTGGGAGTTACTTCTTCCCATGCTAAGAGCGGGTGCGATTTCGGTCGCAACCACTGTGGCGCAAGCCACGTCTCTCCTGCCGCCTTTTCCTCCAACGGTTCGCTAAGATTGAGCTCATGGGCAGCGTAGGTAGGGGTTACTTCTCAAACTGAAGAAGGTCCCCGAATAACTGTCTCGAGATGAGACAGCTCGGGGGTTCTGCAGCACCGCAGTACCCGCAACACCGAGTCTCCTATCGCCTCTTCTCCCGTGGGTTCAAGGTCTTCATCCGGCAGCGTAGGTAGGGGTTACTTCTCAAGGAGGCCCCATGACGACCACGAACCACTGTGGCACGATGGGGCACTGTAAGTGCACCAACGTTGAGGGCTCGCGCGTCTTCCAAGACGCGTCGAGTTCAAAAGTCTCCTGCCGCCATTTCTCTTCTCCGGATGAGATCGTTCTTTTGACCAGCTCTGGTTGTGGAGAGACGAAGTAGAGACCTTTGAAACATAAAGGCTCGGAGCTTCGCCGCTGTACTCCCAACCCCAGTTCCTCGGTACTAAAATCACCAACCGAGGGACGCTCTACCCCCTCGTCGGACGCTTGCGTCTGACGAGGGGCCTCTTCTTCTCTACTCGTTTTAAAACGAGCGTGGAAGAAGGGGATCGTCGATCACATACCAATGATGGTGTGTGAAGGACCTTCTAAAATTGTCAGTTTCCCTCCAACAACCAACAGGAGAGGTGTCCGATGGCCAAGAACAACGTCCGTGCTTCGATCCAGTCCTCGCTCGACAGCAACGCCGATGTCACCACCAACCACGAAGGTGCGCGTGCGTTCATGCACGATGCGCTGACGCGTTTGTACACGCGCGTGGCGGCTTCGTTCGCTGGTGAGCGCAAGGCTTACCGGGGTGCGGAGGAGTCGAATGAAGAGCTGGTTGCCGACATTCGTGCGGCGGCTGCGGTCGATCCCGAGGGGATCCTCCGTCTGGCGGCTTATACCCGTCAGGTGCTCAACATGCGATCCACGTCGATCCTTCTCCTCACGGAGGCGGCGTCGATTCCTGCCTGCAAGCCGTTCGTGCGTCGCTGGACGCCCGAGATCGTGCGCCGGGCGGATGAGCCGGCCGAGGTGATCGCCTACTGGCAGAAGACCCGCGGCTCAATTGGCGCGGGCGGCCAGAAGGGTGGGGAGCATGCCTTCCCGAATTCGCTGACGCGCGGTCTCGAAGACGCGATGAAGCGGTTCGACGCCTATCAGCTCGACAAGTACAACCGGACGGATGCCACGGTGAAGATGCGCGACGTTCTGCGTGTTGTTCGCCCGAAGCCCGATTCGGAAGCGCGATCGGCGCTCTACAAGTTCATCGTGAAGGGGGAGCTCGATGGTGAGCTTCTGCCGCTCCTGGCTGCCAAGGCCAACCTTCTGCGCAAGCCGAAGGGGGAGTTCGACGACGAGGCGAAGCAGTTGCTCGCCGACGGGTCGATCACGTGGGAGGTCGCGACGTCCCACTTCGGTTCCAAGCCGGAGGTTTGGGATGCGATCGAGTTCAATTTCATGGCAGGCTTGCGGAATGTTCGCAAGTTGCTGCAGGTGGGCGCTCGTAAGGCGCTCGGCCGCGTCATGGCACAGTTGCGTGACGAGGGGTGCATTCGTCACTCCAAGCAGCTGCCGTTCCGTTTCTTCTCGGCGTACAAGGCCGTGGAGACCGTCGAGGGCGCTGATGAGGTGCTCAAGGCGGAGTTGCTGGACGCGATTCTCGGGGCGCTCGCGCTCTCGATGAGTAACCTGCCGAAGCTTGGCGGGGTCACGTTCATCACGGCGGATAATTCCGGCTCGATGCAGCAGCCGATCTCCGAGCGCTCCATGGTGCAAATCGTGGATATCGCCAACCTGATCGCCTCCATGGGTCACACCATGTGCGATAGCGTGATTACGTCAGCATTCGGGACGAATCACCAGGTTGTCACGCTCTCGAAGCGTGACTCGGTTCTGACGAATATGCGATTGCTGGCTACTACGCCCGTCGGAGGTTCGACGGAGGCGTGGAAGACGGTGCGCTGGCTGAACGAGACCAAGACCCGAGTCGATCGGATCATCTTGCTCTCGGACATGCAGTGCTATACGGCTCACGGTTACAGCGTTGAGTCGTTAGCCGAAGAGTTGCGGAAGTATCGCAGCTCGGTCAACCCGGAGGTCTATCTGTACTCCGTGGATCTGGCCGGGTATGGCACGTCGCAGTTTCCGCGCGGTGAAAGCCGTGTGGCGACGATTGCCGGGTGGTCCGAGCGAGTTCTGGAGTTCATCCCGGAATTCGAGGCCGGTGGTATGGCCTCCGTGATCGGTAAGATCATGTGCTGGGAGCCCCCCGTTCGACGCGCTCACGGCGATGAGCGTTCCTCCAAGGTGGAGGTGGCCGCAACGTCCTCGGACGACGCGGAAGGTGAAGGTGGGGAGGAGTAGTTTTTTCTTTCGTCCCTCGGTGCTGTTTCTGGCGCCGAGGGATTTTTTTATGAAATTAATTTTTATATAGGAGGAGTGCCCTCGCGCACTAAAAGAAACCCCGCCTAGTGAGGCGGGGTGAATTGGGCGGTTCTGTCTAAGGCTTTTGTTTGCCGGTCAGACGAGCGGAATACTCGCGACCAGCATCCGTGAGTACGTGGACACGATTCTTGTGCCCAGAGGAGACACTCGAATGGTCGGAGTCGCAGTTGCAGGCATTGTGTATTTCAACAATCAGAAATCCTTGCTTAACCAGCTCAGGGATGGACTCGGGCTGCAGAACTCGCGCTTCGTATCGTCCATCCCAGTTGAAGGTAGGACTGGGAATAACCTGATACGTGCCGTGCAACTGACCGATGCACCACCTGCCGCCAAGACCGACGAGATACTTGAGCAAGATAATGGCATGATTTGACAGCGAGTTTGCGTTCTGGGTGTCCATTGTGTTCTCCTTTTCAAATGCGTCTAAGCTCCACAGTGAGAGCGATGCCATGGTAACAACTTTGCTCTAAATGTCAATGCCGAAGACTCGAGGGAAGATAAAAAAACACCTCGATGACATCGAGGTGTTTGCAAGATTTAGCTTACGGTCGAGCGACCACGCGTGCCGATTTTTCAGCGACGCTCACGGTCACAATCGATCCCGCATTGAATTCGATCGCGTCTTCGATGACACCATCGGAAAAGATGGCGCCACCTTCGGACATTTCGGAGGTGATGGTGAACGTGTCATCGCGCCCGATGGTGTCGAAGATTTGGGTAACGCCCGTATATTTAGAAGGAAATGGCTCACGTACCACGAAGAGCAGGTAACGTGCATCCCAGGGAAAGGGGACGCGGTAGCGAGTGTCTTCGACCGGCTGGTTCATGACGTTCGCGGCACCCCCAATCAGTGACCGCAGCCAACCGCTAGAACCCACACCGGTCGAGACGAGCACGCCGCTCGACGATTGACGTTCCGTTTTTCCACGGTGTGTGAGCGAATAGCGTGCCGAAATGTGGTCACGACGACCGATCAACAGGTCGTTGACGGCATACAGCGTCTGTCCGTCATTCGTAGTCGCCTTGGCCAAGGTGAGAGCATCTGTCTTGGCTTCATCACGTTGGATGGTGCGCAGCACAGCGCGCACCTCTTCCGGACGAAAGCGCATCAGAACACCATCGATGCGTTGAGGATCTGGATTGACCGTCAGGATCGGCTGACCGTCGAGGTATTTGGCGACATTGACGCAGAGTCCGTCTGGTCCGACCGCGATAATGAGATCTCGCGGTCGGAAGAGAAACGAAGCAATGCGTTCACGAGGAAGCGTCTCATGAGGAACATCCGTTTGGAGGTTGCTCATGACAACGCTCAGCGCGGCGCGATATGTTGCGTCAGCTGCTTCGTATTCCTCGATGGACAGGCCGCGGCTTTTCAAAAAGAACGCGGCCTGTCCTTTGGAGTGGCGCCGAAGCAGAAGCTCTTCAAGCGCGGTCGGTTTTGTGACAACGACGATGCGCTCGAACATGGCTTAGCTCGACGACTTGGCGAGAGCGCCGACGGCAGCCAGCAGATCAGGAGTGAAATTCACCTGACCGATCCGTCCGCTCGCCGCCATATCCTTGATGCCAAGAGCAAGGAGGGTTGCTGCCGGCATGCTCTTGTAGGGAGCCATCCGCTTTTCTGTCGCTTCGGCATCGGCGGTGGCTTCCTTGAGCAGGTTGGTGTTACGCGCTTCGATCAGGGCCGCTCGCTCACGCTCGAGCGTCATAGCTGTTTCCGCATCGTATTGCTTCAACGTGCGATCGCTCTCCGCCGCCGCCTTGCGACGATCGGCGACAGCCTTGTCGGCATTGGCGAGCATAATTTCTCGCGCCTTGGCTTCCAGCGCCTTCTTGAGATCAAGATTCGCAGGTGCGACGCTTGTCACAAAGACCTTGATGATCTTGACACCAAGATCGGCGAACTCGGACGCATGTGCCTCTCCTTCTATGTTTAACGTCAGCGCAAGATCTGCAGCAGACACGAGCATCTCCTCGAGCGTCTTCCGGCACGCGTAGTCGCGGACAAACGCCTGCAGCGCATGCGCGACTTCTTCACCGATCCTGTCCGGGTCTTCGCTCAAATAGGCATCCGTGCGTGGATCGACGGAGTAATCTCGTCGCTCGATGATGCGTGCGATGTCGAGACGCGTTTGCAGTTCTCCCTGTGCGATGATCTGCTGACCGTCCCGCGTCATCTCAGTGAAGGAGAAGGAATGGCTCTGATCCGTGCTGGGCACACGAACGATCGACGTTCGTGGGCCCACGAGGCAAACCAGGCCTTTGCCCTGTTTGCGCAGGGAACCACCTACGTACTTGACGATGTAATCCGCAGGGCCGCCATGATAGAACGAGAATGGAAAGCGCATGAGTGATCTCCTTGGTTCGGGTTGAAAGGAACGGGTTAAACACAGAATAGTGTTTAACTAACACTAAGATACAATAGTATTAAAAAAACGTCAAGCGGCTGTAAATAGGGGGCTATTTTCTATTCTTTAACGCATCCGCCAACGTATACGCATCCGCGTATTCCAGTGATGCTCCTGTAGGTAATCCTCGCGCCAGTCTGGTAATCCGAACCGGAATATTCAGCGAGGAAATTTGTTTATGTAAAAAAAGCGCTGTCGTATCACCAGGAATGTCAACGTCAAAAGCAAAAAGCAGTTCCTGGAAAGGAGGTTCAGCCTGTTGAAGGCGCTTGATGAGTGTTGGAATGTTGAGCGTCTCAGCCGTACGTCCTTCGATAGGATCAAGTGTTCCATTCAGCACATGATAGCGACCTTTGAAGATTCCCGTCTCTTCGATGACACGGATATTTTGACTATGAGCGACAACGCAAAGCGAAGTTGTGTCACGACGCGAATCTTGGCAGATGGAGCATGGATTCGAGTCAGCCCATTGATGGCAGATGGAACACGAGATCATCGTATCGGCTAGCTTTTCGATCTGTTTTGCAAAACGAAGAATCATGTCTTTTGGCTGTGTCACGAGCCAATACGCATAACGCAACGCGGCGCGCGGACCAACCCCAGGCAAGCCGTCAAACGCGGCGGCCGCATCATGAATGGGTTGAGGGAACGTGGGCATGGGACATTAGCCTTGACCCAACATTTTCATGAGATCTTTTGGGTCGATCCCGCTCAATTTCATTGAACGTTCCGACGCCAATCGACGTGCTTTATCCAAGGCGTCGTTTGCCGCTTCTTTGATATGGGTGACGAGCTTGTCAGCCTCTTGATTCAAAGAAGGGTCGTGCTTGATCTCGGTGATCTTCATATTCAAATTCACGACTACTTTGACCTTCCCCCAAGCGGCGCTCCCTTCGACAGTTTCTTGAGAGAGCGCCTTCTCTACTTCGTGACTTTTCCGATTGATATTTTTTATCTGCTTCAATTGAGAAAACATGCTCATACAGGGTGTGGGTTAAAAAGGATTTCCATTCGATATCATGGGGCCAGAACCACCGGCTGGCAAGGGTGGGCGGGCTTGACCGGCACCGAGTGCTGGAGGGGCGCCAAGGCTATGCTTTTGTAGGCTTCGGAAACTAGCACGAGCCGCGTCAAAAAAGAGTTGGATCATGCCCGTAGGACCATTGCGGTGTTTTGCAATATGGATTTCCGCGAGATGTTGTTCCTCCGGGGAAAGATCTTCTGGGCGATAGTTTTTATCCGCCGCCTTGCGATAAATGAACATGACCACATCTGCATCCTGTTCGATCGAACCAGAGTCACGTAAATGTGCGAGACGAGGGATGGCAGGTTTTTGTAATTCTACCGCACGCGCTAATTGAGAGAGCGCGATAACCGGAACATTCAATTCACGCGCGATGGATTTGAGGCCACGGGTGATCTCCGCGATTTCCTGCACTCGGTTATCCGTGCTGCCTTTATTACGGCTTTCCATCAGTTGCAAATAATCGACGATGATCATGCCGAGTCCATGTTCCATCTGAAGTCGACGCGCCTTCGTACGGATTTCCATGATATTCGCATTTGCCGAGTCGTCAATGTAAATCGGTGCCTCCGACAAGATGCCGAGCGCATGGCCAATACGAGGAAAGTCATCATCTGCCCCATGATCCGAGAGCTTGCCTGTACGCATCTTCCAAAGGTCCACGTTCGCCTCGGCACAGATCATGCGATCCACGAGTTGCTCCTTGCTCATTTCTAAAGAAAAAATGCCCACGGAAATACGATGTTTGACCGCCGCTTGTCGCGCGATATCCATGGCAAACGCCGTTTTGCCACAAGAAGGGCGTGCCGCCAGAATCACCAGATCGCTTTTTTGTAATCCACCAAGAAGGTTATCCAATTCCGGGTAGCCGGTTGCGATGCCCCGGAGTTTTCCCTTTTCACGGTGGAGCTCATCGATACGATCGAAGGCGTCTGCGAGCACATCTCGAATGGGGGTGAATGTGCGTTTTAGGAATTTTTGCGAGACGTTAAATAAACGCTGTTCGGCTTGATCAAGGAGAGACTCGACGTCTTCCGCCTGATCGTACCCAAGCGCGGTAATGTCGCCCGCGGCTTGCAAGAGGCGTCGCAGTGTTGCTTTTTTTTGCACGATCTCCGCGTAATGCACGACATGGCTCGCGGTCGGGACGGCGTTCGCGAGACCGATCAGTTCCGCGCGGCCACCGATAAACTCCAGGTCCTCACGTTCCTGCAAGCGATTGCCAAGCGAAAGGAGATCAATCGGTTCGTTGCGTCGAAACAGATCCGTCATGGCGTCAAAAATACGACGATGCTTATCCAAATAAAAATCGTCGGCAACGAGCATATCAGCAACCTTGATGATGGCGTCTTTGTCTAACAAAAGAGAGCCGAGAAACGACTGTTCTGCCTCGATGTTTTGCGGTGTCAGGCGTTCGAGCTGTGCCATATGGCGTCATCTTAGGTGGGGAGGGGATTCACCGCAAGATGAAATGGGTACAAGCAGGGGAGAACAAGGGGATAAACGTTTTACGACGCAAGAGGTGGCCATATTGTGTCCATAATCTGTTATACTAATACTCGTGTCTCGTACAACTCGTACATTGTTGAAAGCAGCATTAGCCATGATCGGAACCATCATCGGGGCTGGAGTGTTTGCATTGCCAGCAATGTTTGCGCGTTTAGGACTGTGGCCGGCAACAGCTATTTTTATTGTAGTCACGGGTGCGGTGCTTGGTATGCATCTTCTCTATGTGCAGATCGCGACGGGGTTTAAAGAAAACAGACGCTTGGCCGGTTATGCGAAGGAAGTGCTGGGAACAAGCGGCTCCTGGGTCGCGACGGTGACCTATCCGCTTGCAGAAATGGGAGGGCTCTTCGCGTACTTGGTTTTAGGTGGTGAATTTCTTGCATCATTATCGCATCAGCTTGGGTTTGGCGGTACCGTGGTCGCCTGGCAGCTTCTTTTTTGGTTCGTTGGTGCGGTGACGGTTTTATTTGGATTGAAGGCTGTCGCCAAAGTTGAGGCATGGGTCACGTGGTTGCTTATTGCAACGATGGTTGTGGTAAGCGTGCTCGCTCTGCAGGCTCCTGTGATTGAACGAGTCGCTTTTTATCAATGGTCTGAATTGTTGACACCGTTTGGGATCTTTCTATTTAGCATGTTCGGTTTGTCCGTTGTTGGGGAGGTGGTTGACATGACGCGACCAAATAAACGCATTGCTATGCAGGCTGTGATGATCGGCACTCTGGTATCAGCCGTTTTATCATGGGTGTTTGCCGTCAGCCTATTTTTGACAAAAGGATTTAGCTACGGACGAGGCGCGAGCGCACTCACCGAAGCCATGCCTCTGGGATGGCAATGGATGATCCCTTTGTTTGGTTTTTTGGCCGTACTCACCTCATTCATCACGGTCGCGCAAGATCTAAAGGCGACATGGCATCTGGATTTTCGTGTTTCAAAACCCATCGCATGGATGCTTGCCTTGGGCGCTCCCTTACTTCTTCTTTCTATATTAAAGCGTGATTTTTTAGCCACGCTTGATTTTGTCGGGGCGATTTTTTGGAGCGTGAACGGAATGCTAGTCGCGTTGATCGCTCTTAAGACCATCAAACAGCGCAAGGTCTCGTCTTGGTGGTGGGCTTATGCGATTCCATGGTTTATTTTAGTCGTCTTTGCGGTCGGGTTTCTCCAAAAGCTGTGGTATCATCAAGCAATATGATGCTGTTTTTTCGGACGTTTTTGATCAGCGTACCGCGTTTTCTTGTCACGATTGGGGTGACGATGCTGTTGCAGTATGTCGATGTGAGTCCACTGCCAGTCGTGACGTTGACCTATTTTTCTTATTTTACGCAGTTCGTCTTAACCTGTGTTTTTGCAAAATGGGCTTTTTACAAGCGAGTTCCAAGCTGGAAACAGACATCATTGGTTGCCGTGATATTCGTGATGATGGAAATGGTGTTTGAAAGTGGGCTTTTTATTCTCTATTTCGTGTTGTTGCGACGTGATTGGAGCCAGGTGTGGCAAGGCTATCAATGGCAGACGTTGTGGATCACGGTTCTCTATGTCGGTGCGGTCTTTCTTGCGGCAGCGCACAGTCGTCGGCATCACGCGGTTGGTGCGATCGAAGGGTTAGAAAGATGAGCGGCGGTAACGTTATTCAAAAGCTCAATAATCGTCATCGGACCGACACCACCCGGAACGGGGGTAATCCAAGCATCTGTTTTTTCAAAAGAGTTGAGATCCACATCGCCGCGCGTTTTATCGGCGATTTTTGTGGTGCCAACATCGATGATCACGGCATCAGCCTTGACCATAGAGGCATGCAAAAAGTTCGGTCGCCCAACCGCAATGATGACGACATCTGCTTCGGATAGAGTTGTTTTGTTGAGATCATCGGGTTGCATGACGGTCACAGACGCACCCGCCGTTTCTAAAAGACGTTGTAGTGGGCGCGCAAAAAGATCTCCATTCACGATCAAGACGACAAAGGAACCGTTAATTTTGTGAGGTGTTTCGTTGAGCAGTCGTAAAATGCCGCGATGGACGGGTGGGACGATCGTCAACTGCCCTTGGAGTAAGGACTCGACATTTTTTGGATGAAAACCATCCACGTCTTTTTTTGGATCCACGGCAGCCATCACGCGGTCTTCATCGTGGTTTGGGGGAAGAGGGAACTGAACGAGAATACTGTCGATCATTGAATCTTTGTTCCAGTCTTCGATCAGGTCGATCAACTCGTGATCAGGTGTGGTTGCTTCGCGACGTTCGAGAACGACGCGAATACCAACATCCGCAGCCGCCTTTTGTTTTAAGCGGACGTAGAGATCGGAGGCAGGATCATTACCG
The DNA here is from genome assembly GCA_964349535.1 of uncultured Gammaproteobacteria bacterium. Classification (GTDB taxonomy): domain Bacteria; phylum Patescibacteriota; class Patescibacteriia; order 2-12-FULL-60-25; family 2-12-FULL-60-25; genus VGLT01. The sequence continues at coordinate 10,203 of CAYGGQ010000007.1, forward strand.
ACGAGTAAGATGGCCAGGGTTGGGTGCGAGGATGTTTGATCGAGTGATTGACGAAGTTGTTCTGTCAACCGATCCGCTAACGCGCGACCATCAATGAGATGCATGGAGCCGAAGATACAGTGGAATGAAGGTTTTGTCCAAACGCGTTGACGACCTGATCATTTTTTTATATGCTACAAATCACGTTATGCCAGAAACATCAGTGCAGCATCTTGCCATAATCATGGACGGTAATCGCCGTTGGGCGAAAGAGCAGGGATTACCCTCATTTGAGGGTCACCGCAAGGGTTATGATAAATTGAAGGATGTAGGGGATTGGTGCTTGGCTCGTGGGATCAAGGTGTTTACGGTATTCGCCTTCTCAAGCGAAAATTGGAGGCGTAGTCCAGAAGAGGTCGGATTTTTGATGGATCTGCTCGAGCGCGGTTTGAGTAAAGAACTGGACCATTTTATTGAACGCAATATTAGAATTAAAGTTATTGGAAGACGTGAAGGTTTGCGCGAGTCGTTGGTAAAAGCAATACAATCCGCGGAGGAACGCACGGCAAACGCAGACAAGGGGACGCTGTGCATTTGTTTGAATTATGGTGGTCGTGCTGAAATTGTAGATGCGGTAAAAAAGATCATAGAAAGTGGTGTCGAGGCAGCCGATGTGACGGAAGAACGGATAACACAGAATCTCTATTGGCCCGAGATGCCAGAGCCAGATCTCGTGATTCGTACTTCGGGCGAAGAACGATTGAGTGGTTTTTTAACATGGGAATCTGTCTACAGCGAAGTATTCTGGTGCAAGCACCATTGGCCCGCCTTTGAGGAAAAAGATTTAGACGCGGCCATTGAAAGTTTTAATGAGAGACAGCGGAGATACGGGAAATAAAAAAAGAACCAATCAAGTCGGATCGGTTCTTTAGAGGCGGGGGGATTAGCCACATTCGGGGTCACGTTCGTCCGTTTGGAGTTCACTCCAAACACTTGGGTTTAGCACGATGCCAAGTTTCGCAGCCCGTCTCGTGAGTTCGTGGCGCGGGTACGTTGCTCCTGCTCGATGATGGATGAATAGGCTGAAGCAGTCGCTACAAAAATCTCGGTAAAGCTCGGTATCGTCCGAGATGAAGTGGTGCCACAGAGGATCGAGGGCAGGAGGCGGTGAAAAGCGACGACCTTGATCTTCCCGCTGAAAGCTGGCCACGAGAAACAGGAACTTTTTGAGTTCTAACATGAGCTGCCATACGCCTTTGCGAAACGTATTGTTCCGTTTCGCATAGCGATCAAACATGGCGATGGGAATTGGAAACTCCAGCGTTTTTTGAATATCGAGCGGCGGCAACCTCACGAGCGGATTCATGGGGCTCTCCTTGGTTGGAAGGGACGTGAGCCGTTATTACCAAATATACAAAATCTCGTCAAGCAGACCGAGCCTGTTCATGAGCGTATTCACACACGATTGATTTTGGACGCTAAAATAAAATCATTATTGGATAATCCGCCAATGGCGTGTGTCGTCAATTCAAGTTTTACCTTGTTCCACCAGCAATGAATGTCCGGATGATGTCCTTCTGCTTCCGCCAGTGCACCAACCTTGTTGATAAACGCCAGGGCTTCTTTGAAGTCATCGAATTGAAATTCACGCCAAATAGATTTGGTGTCATCCGCAAGATTCCAGCCGTTGACGTCTGCGGCAAGTTTTAGCGCTTCTGGTTTTTGAAGCGCGGGAA
>CAYGGQ010000007.1:12017-19978 GCA_964349535.1 uncultured Gammaproteobacteria bacterium
ATGGTTTGCTGCTTCGCGTCCCCGTCAGGCACTGGTGTCTGTGAGGACAAGGGTGCGTCGGTCAGGGAGATAGCGATCCGCTTGCGCAGATCGTGGAGGCCGATCTGCAGACGGCTGTTGCTGTTGTTCGCCAGGGCACTGACACGATTCAGCATGGAAAGCAGGCCGTGTGTGACCACTTGTTTCAGCAGGCGTGCACGCGCCTGATCGATCTTGTCCTTGAGTGCAGCCGCTCCATCGTCGTGGTTTTTCATCGCTTTTCCCTTTGTTGGTTGTTGAAGAGCGGTGAAAATGTAGTGGATTTATGTGTTTTTGTCAAGTTTGGCGAGGGATCGGGCAACAAAACACGACCCCGTGGGGTCGTGTAAGAGATGCTAATGAATGACGGGCGCAAGCAGGTTTTCCACGAGCGTTAAAAAACGATCGGGCCTGACAGGAATATTCATGAAGTGTACGTTCGGCACCTCATGGAGCTCCATGAGCGGGTGGATGCTATCGCAGGATGTGGTGATGGCGATGGCAGGAACAGTCGCGCAGTGCGGACGATCACGGATCAGGTGAATGAGCGAAGCGGGTGATCGTGGATGTGTGGTCGTGTCTACGACCACAAGATCCAGAGACCGTTCCGAGAGAAGACGCTCGAGTCCTCCCGTGTGAGCTTGGAGAGCGACGGCAAAATCCAGTTCTGTGAGAAGATCGAAAATGGTCAGGCGCGCTTCCCGCGTCATTACGACAAGCGCGTGTTTGCGGTAGCCGAGTGTTCTTTCCATGTTCTTTTCCTTTCTTACGCAAACCGCTCCATGAGCTTTGTGCCAAGCGCTTTGAGATAGACCGCGCCTGTGCGCGGGTCACCTTGTTCGAGATCACGTTCGAGGAACTCCGGGAGTTTCTCCTTCTGGAATCGCGCCGAGGCAACCCCCCAGACAATCGCGGCGACGGAATCGGTGTCACCACCAAAGTGGATGGTCATTTGGAGCATTTCCATGAGGCTGTTGGCGTGTGAGAGGATGTAGTGCGCGGCGTGGACCGTCGCGATCGACACGGGCACATCCCCTCGTCGCTTGACCTGACCTCGCCAGGGGGTAGAAAAGATGTAGCCGTAGGTCTCCCACTCTTCTGCTGAAAGATGACGTTTGGCGTAGACAGCAAACTTTTCAAACCCGTCATCCTCGTAGAGCGAGAAGTGAGAGAGGAGGGCGGTCAACCGTGCGGAGAACAAACCGGGAGGAGAGTCGTGGGTCAGGCTGGCCTGGAAGGCAGCCCAATGCATCGCTTCCTTGGGGGTTTTGAAAACACCAAAGGGAACAGCGCGCATACACCCGCCATTTTTATCGGATTTGCCCTCACATCGATCGAGAAACTCCTGTCCCGTGTGAACGGTGCACAGAAATCTGTAGAAGTTTTGCGCGTAGCCTTTGCGGCGACCACAGAACGCAAATTCTTCGACATAGGCGTTGGCAAACATCAGCCGCGTGTACGGGGGGTCAAACGTGGTGAGAACCTTGGTATTGGCAGAGGACATTTCTGTGTCATCGCTGTAGCACCCGGGGATCTGCAGATGGGTCGGGTGCTTCACGTACCTTTGCATGGCCGCCGTTCGACGAATCGTTTCCGCATCTCGGCAGTACTCCGTTGCCACCAAACAGGCATCCGCCATTCCGATGTGGAGCAACATGCTGGGGTTTGAGTGTTGCATGCGGCGCGTCATCCTCGTTCTCCTTGATGTTTGATTGAAATGAGCCTGTTGAGTCTGTCATAAAATGGATGCGATGTCAACCCGCTTGACAGTCCCATGCGCACTTCCTGTTGATCCTGTATCTTCTATAAGCGTGGACACTTTTAGTCACGCATTTTTTATTTTATGAAGCGACGGCGTACCTATATCTTCATTACCGGTGGGGTGATGTCTGGCGTGGGGAAAGGAGTTGCGACGGCATCCATCGGGGCGAATCTCAAAGCTCGAGGACTCAAGGTCACCGCCGTGAAGATTGATCAGTATTTTAATGTCGACGCTGGAACGCTTAATCCGGTGGAGCACGGCGAGGTTTTTGTCACCCGCGATGGGTTAGAGACTGATCAGGATCTTGGCAACTACGAACGTTTTTTGAATGAAGATCTTCTGCGCGTGAATTACATGACAAGCGGCATGGTGTACCTCTCGGTCATACAACGCGAACGTGCGCTTGGGTATGGAGGGAAGACCGTTGAAGCCGTACCGCATATTCCGATGGAGGTCATCAGTCGTATCAAGGCAGCGGCGCAGGAACGGGACGCGGACGTGACCTTGATTGAAATTGGCGGCACCGTGGGGGAGTATCAGAATGTTCTGTATCTTGAAGCGGCACGTATGATGAAAATCGAGGCACCAGGGGATGTTCTCATCGGTCTGGTCAGCTATCTTCCTATTCCTGGTAATTTGGGAGAGATGAAAAGTAAACCAACACAGTACGCGGTGAAAGACCTGAATTCTGCAGGCTTGCAACCGGATTTTGTCATTGCACGCTCCAGTCGTCTCGTCGACGAGCCACGTAAACAAAAGATCGCGTTTCATTGTGGTGTCGAAGCGGCGGATATTATCAGCAGCCCAGACGTTCCGTCGATTTACAGCGTGCCGCGCCATTTTTATCGTGAGCAACTTTGTGAGCGCATCATGAAAAAACTAAAGCTCAAGGCCAAAAAGGTGAACATGACGGCGTGGCAAAATTTAGAGAAACGCATCGCAGGCGCGAAGAAACCTGTTCGCATCGGGATTGTCGGCAAATATGTGTCGACGGGAAGTTTTATTCTCACGGATGCGTATCTTTCTGTCTTGGAGGCATTGAAACATGCGGCGTGGTCTCTTGGGCATAAACCAGAAATCGTGTGGTTGAATTCAGAAGAATTGGAGCATCACCCAAGCAAAGTCGCGTCCGTGCTGAAGCAGGTTGATGGCATTCTGGTTCCTGGAGGGTTTGGTACACGTGGCATCGAAGGCAAGCTCATGGCCATTCGCTATGCGCGAGAAAAGAAGGTGCCATACCTCGGCCTTTGCTATGGTTTGCAGCTAGCAACCATTGAATGTGCAAGAAATGTGCTCAAATGGAAAGACGCGAACACGACGGAGATTGATCCGAAGACGAGCCATCCGGTTATTCATTTAATGAACGAACAGGAAGAAAGAATGAAGAACAAGAGTTACGGCGGTTCAATGCGGTTAGGGGAGTATCCGTGTGTGCTCAAGACAGGTTCGTTAGCCCACAAGCTGTACGGTCAGCGCGAGGTTATGGAGCGCCATCGTCATCGCTTTGAATGTAATCCAAAATATCGAGCAGAGCTTGAAGATGCGGGCATGATCCCAAGTGGAACATCCCCAGACGGAAGTCTCGTCGAGGTTGTGGAATATAAGAATCATCCCTTCTTTGTCGCCAGTCAGTTTCATCCGGAGTACGCATCACGACCGTTTAAGCCCCATCCATTGTTCGTGGGATTTGTGAAGGCGATTGCGAAGCGGAGATAAATAACAAACAAATAATAAACCCGCCTCTCATGAGAAGCGGGTATTTTTTGTTTATTTATTTGGCGGCCGTCTTTACTTTTACTGGTGCTGGCACAATGTTTACGAATTTGGCCATTTTGAAAGCTCCGGTGAAACGTTTAACGCGTTTGTCGCTGAATTTGACAACGCCCGTGATAGCGGCGAATAACGTGTCGTCAGAACCTTTTTTTACGCCTAAACCTGGACGAACGACGGTGCCGCGCTGGCGGACCAAAATCTCGCCAACTTTGGCGTACTCACCGGCATATTTTTTAATACCAAGACGCTGGCCTTGAGAATCGCGGCCGTAGGAGGTAGAACCACCAGCTTTTTTATGAGCCATAGGAGGGGCAAATCATCGAATATCGAATGGCGATAGGATATCGTGGGCTTGCTACCTTGTCAAGACGGTTAGAAGACGGTAGTGTGACTCACATGAAAACAAAGGAGGAATTAAAGGTTGATATCGAAAACGTACTCCAGATCCTACGTCAGGGACTCGCGATGCATGGGGGAAATGTGGAGCTGGTAGACGTGAATCCTGACACAGGGCTTGTTTCGGTCCGCATGCAGGGATCCTGCGTTGGTTGCCCCATGTCTGAAATGACGTTAAAAGCGGGAATTGAAGACACCCTCAAAGAGATGGTTCCTGATGTAAAAGAGGTGGTGCAGGTCGAGTAGACGCAAAGAAGTTGTCCTCATCTAGACGAATGGTCTACGGATTTCGTAACATGAAGACATGCATCTCGAGGCATGGCTTTTTTCTGCCAAGCAGGCGTGGCACCGTCCGCTCCTGCGGTGGATGACGGTCGTGACGTTCGCGATGGTTGTTCTAGGCTCTAGCTGGTTTTTGTGGCGTGTGATCCCGCACCGTCAGAGCGGGACGCTGGTCCTGCATTACAATGTCTATCTAGGCGTTGATGAGGTGCGCGCCTGGGAATGGATTTTGCTCTTACCGGGGATTTGGTTTATTGTTTCGTTGGTTGACGTGCTCTGCGGGTACGGTTTTTATCACCGAGATCCGCAGTTGGCTGGGAGTCTCATCGGGCTCGCTTTTTTTTGGAGCGTGCCATGGATGATCGCTTTGTACTATCTCACCCTTGTGAACGTATGAATGACCTGTTTCTTATCTCGCGCTCGATCGGCTTGGTTGCCGTCGCCTTCTTTTTGTCGTTGATCGTGACGCCCCTGTTGATTCGCCTGTTGCGGCGACTCAAAATGGGAAAGACGATTCGTGACGCGGCGAGCGCGCCTGTGATGGCAGCGTTGCATGGGAAGAAAGCAGGTACACCCACGATGGGCGGCATTGCAATTTGGGGCACCGTCGTTGTCATCATTGCGTTTTTCGCTCTGGGATGTCGTTTTTTTGGAGCGGGAAGCCTAGCTTGTCAGTTTGATTTTTGGTCGCGTGGTCAGACATGGCTTCCCCTTGGTTTGATGATGGCTGCGGCTGCGGTTGGTTTAGTGGATGACTATTGGAATGTGCGTCGTCTCGGACCAAAGGGCGGTGGGTTACGCAAGCGTCATCGTATTCTGTCTTATTTTTTGATCGCGATTATTGGCGCGTGGTGGTTCTACACAAAACTTTCTTGGGATCAACTGCACGTTCCATTTCTTGGCACCTATAACATTGGCTGGTGGTATATCCCGTTTTTCATGTTCACGATCATCGCGACCTCATTTTCCGTGAATGAGACCGATGGATTGGATGGGTTGGCGGGCGGAACGCTGCTTGCGGCATTTGGCGCTTACGCGGTCATCGCGTGGTCACAAGGTCGCACGGATCTTGCGTCTCTCTGTGCTGCGATCGTGGGTGCGTTGCTCGGATTTTTGTGGTTTAACGTGCACCCAGCGTCGGTATTCATGGGAGATACGGGAGCATTTTCCTTAGGCACTGTTTTGGGAGTGATCGCGCTCATGACAAATCAGCCATTTCTCCTTTTGATTATTGGGTTACCTTTTGTGATCGAAAGCGCGTCCGTGTTGCTGCAGATGACGAGCAAGACCCTGCGAAATGGGAAGAAGATTTTTTTAAGCTCTCCACTCCACCACCATCTTGAGGCGATTGGCTGGCCAGAACCTCAAATCGTCATGCGGTTTTGGATGGTATCGTTCGTCCTTGCAGGCATTGGCGTTGTGTTAGCGCTTGTCGATCGATAAGGTATGTGGTTACGGGAACGCCTTGGAACGCTTGATCCCGTCATCGTCGGACTAACATTCGGTCTGACGATTTTTGGTTTAGTGACCCTCCTGTCCGCCACAGGGCCAGCAGCGATGACACGTATGGGGGATAGCCTTTACTTCGTAAAACATCAGCTTCTCACCGGTGTCCTGCCCGGCCTTCTCGGCTTTTGTTTTTTCGCGTTCATTGATTTTCGTCGTTGGAAATCTTTCGCGCCGATCGCGTTATTTTTTAGTTTTGTTTTGCTACTCCTCGTTTATATTCCTGGCATCGGTGTTGCGTATGGAGGCGCGCGTGGGTGGGTTCACTTTGGGCCAATTAATTTTCAACCATCTGAATTCGTGAAGCTAAGTTTTTTGATCTATCTCGCCGCGTGGCTTGAACGTCGCCGCGGGGTCGAGGCTCATGATCCTAAGACGGGGTTACTGCCCTTTTTAGGCGTGCTCGGTCTCGTGATCCTGTTGCTCATCATGCAGCCTGATACTGGCTCCATGGCGGTGATCGCAGGCATGTCTTTTATCCTTTATTTTTTATCAGGCGCCCCTGTGATTTGGTTTGTTGGACTCTGCAGCGCGGCCGTGGGACTTGTGCTGCTTCTCATCAAACTTTCTCCTTACCGTGCTGCCCGTTTCATGACATTTTTGCATCCAGAACTGGATCCTTTGGGTATTGGGTATCATATCAATCAGGCGATGCTCGCGATCGGGTCCGGTGGTTTTTGGGGGTTGGGTTATGGCAATTCGCGTCAAAAGTTTTTGTATCTACCGGAAGTGGAGGCGGACTCCATTTTTGCCATTATGGCGGAAGAGATGGGATACTGGTTTTGCCTCGCACTGTTTTTAGCTTTTGCAGCTCTTGTGTGGAGGTGTTTCAAAATAGCGAAGGAGTCGGATGATCGTTTTGGAATGTTTTTGGCAGCGGGTGTTGGTGCGTGGGTGGGGATTCAAACGATGCTGAATATCGGCTCGATGACAGGATTGGTTCCGATGACGGGCGTGACACTGCCTTTTATTTCACACGGAGGATCCGCGCTGACGATGTTGTTGAGTGCGATGGGACTTGTAGCGGGGATTCCTCGTAAGCTTGCAAAACGACGCGTATGAAAATTATTTTTGTGGGTGGAGGAACGCTTGGGCCTGTCACGCCTTTGCTTGCGGTTCTCAAAGCTATGCGAACGCGAGACCATCGTCTTACGTTTGCCTGGATTGGGACACCCGAAGGACCAGAACGTGCTCTCATAGAAAAAGAAGGAATTGATTTTTTTTCTATACCCGTTGTAAAAATTCCTCGTTACCTTTCGTGGCAATGGTTGACGTTGCCGTTCGCGTGGGCACAGGCAAGAAGTCAGGCGGCGCACCTGATAAAGCGGCTGCATCCAGCCGCGGTCGTGACGGCAGGCGGTTTTACAGCTGTTCCGATCGTTTTTGCGGCTGCGAAGGCGGGTGTTCCTTGTTTCGCCCATCAGCTAGATTTGATTCCAGGGATGGCGAATAAGCGTATCGCGTCTCACTGCGCGAGCGTGACCACTTCTTTTGAATACGAAATAGGTCCTTTTGGTGATCGGGTTACGGATGAACGCATCGCAACACCGACAAGATTCACGCTGCACACACTTCCTTCACGTCACCAGGCGATCGAAGCCTTTGGTTTAAAGAGTGGGCGACCGGTCACGCTGGTGTTTGGGGGTGGGACAGGGGCGCAAGCTTTGAATGAGATGGTGGATCAGCATCTGGCGGAGTGGCTGCTGTTTACGCAAGTCATTCATGTGACAGGTTTAGGGAAAGAGGGGGAGATGAAACGTCGGCATCATGGCTATGTCCATAAACCTTTTCTAACACAAGACATGCTTACCGCGTATGCGGCTGCGGATGTTGTGGTTTGTCGTGGAGGAATGGGAGCGCTTTCGGAGATAGCAGCTCTCAAGAAGACCGCGGTGATTGTGCCTATCCCAAAATCTCATCAGGAGGCAAACGCGTCAGCGTTTGAAGAGCAGGGGGCAGCGGTCGTGATTCAGCAGACGGCGCAACGGTGGGAGGAGGAGCTGATGAGTACGGTGAAACTGTTGTTAGCGGATAACCAAGCGAGAAAGGAAACGGGAGAGCGGGCACACACCTTTTTGCCTACAGATGATGGGGCGGAGTTAGCTGCTCGCGTCCTTGGTGTTCTAGAAGAAAATAAAATCCCCTATCGCTGAAAAGCTTTGGGGGACGGGAAGGAGCGGACTTAGGAAAACAAAAGCGTGATGTTGAGGTCGACAACGAGGAA
>CAYGGQ010000008.1:0-19450 GCA_964349535.1 uncultured Gammaproteobacteria bacterium
CCTATGTTCAAAACAGCATCGTTGAATTAGCGGAAAAGAGCTTACGTTCCGTCATTTTTCTTCCCACGCTACCTATCACCTGCTCCAAAGAACATGAAGGTTTCCCTGGAAGCATCTGGATTGAAAAAGATACGATGGAACTCGTGTTACGGGATATTTGTCAGTCGCTTCAACCACACGCAAAGAACATTGTCTGCGTGTCATGGCATGGTGGAAACATCGGAATGCTGGATCGCTTTGTTGAAAAATATAAAACTTCCTTTCAGGGTGTCCGTTTGGAACACGTTCGCTTTGATTCAGAAGAAACACTTAAAAAAACACGCGAACTCTTCGGCGGCCCTGTCGATGAACATGCTGGAAATTCGGAAACCTCTATGATGCTCGCGTACGATGAGTCTCTTGTCACCGTGCCTCCAAATAACTATCCAAAAGTCATCATTAAAAACGCTTGGGATGGAGATAGGCTTGTAGATGTATCAAAAGATGGAATCATCGATAACCATCCGACTTGGGTGATCGATAAAAAACTGGGGCAACAGTGTATACAAATGGCAGCCCAGGAATTGATTGATGGAATTGAGGGAATACTCAAAGCGGAATAATCTTTGCTGGCCGCTGTAGCGTGATAACGAATGTAGCGAGGTTTTAAGTATGGCTAACCAGCCTTTCTTCCCATACCATTTTTAGCACTTCCTCCGCCAAGGTCCACCACGTAAAAATCCCGCTATAAAGGCAGAATTTTTGTTATTCAAGCGATTTTTTGACGGCCCACTTATGAAAATCATCAGCAGAGGAAGATAAAAATTCTTCTGGGCTCATCCATCGCACCTCATGATCACTTTCTTGTGTTTTGGTAGGTGGTTCCATTTCAACATGTCCTGAAAAATACGTTCCGAGCTTATTTATAGGTCCTAAGGCCGTTGTCTCAAAGAACTGATTCGCCTCTCCAATCTTCTTTAGAGAGGCGATCTTGTATCCCGTCTCCTCTTTGACCTCTCGTGTAACTGCCAAAGCAGGATCTTCATTCTGATCTATACCCCCTCCAGGTAAATGGCATATTCCTCTCACAAGAACTGTCAGCATCTGGCCTTTGTCATCGTAAATGACGGCATACGCACCTGGCCTATCTCTATACGTTCCATGTGGTTTACCAAATTGAGGGATCAAAACCATATGACACCATCATACTCTACCAAAAACCACCGATAAAGATCACCAAGCCAAAGCGGTCCTATTTCAGACATAACCCATCACCCTCTCCTCCCACACTTCCGTTAGAACTTCCTCTGCCAAGGGGCCATTGAGAAAACTTAGGCTGCTACTAATTTTAACTACCTTCCGTGACCCTCACTTCCCTCGTTTTGACGAGGAATCCAATTTACGTTATCTTAAAGATAATCTAAAGATTATCTTTATATATGAATACCATCATTGGATTAAAAGACTTGCGTGAGAATCTTGGTAGCTATGAAAAAATGATAAAAGCAGGACGTTCGTTCATTGTTATGAAGCGTTCAAAACCAATTTTTACGATAGGACCTGTCGAAGATGTGGGATGGGAAACCGTTATTGATTTTACGAAATTTCGTAAAAAAGGAATCTCCGCGCAAGAATTACTGAGTCGATTAAAAGACCTTTAACCTATGGGAGATCGGATTGAAAAGGTCTTGGCAAAATTATCCGCAAAAGAACGTGCAAAACTCATTGAACTGATCGGACTTATTATATCCGGACGATTTTCTGGCATGGACATGAAAAAGCTCAAAGGACATGCGAGCGCCTACCGCATCCGAAAAGGAGACTTCCGGATTATTTTCACCATGACTTCGCAGAATAATATCCGAATTATTGCTTTAGAACGTCGTGCGGATACAACCTATAATAATTTTTAGCGCTTTCCTCCCACATCCCCGTTAAAACTTCCTCCCCCAAACTCCACCAAACAAAAAAACTGCCCCCGACCTTAACCGTGAATGGTTTTGGTCGTGTGGGGCAGTAGTAAAGATCAGCGGCGCACCGCCGCGGACGGCAAACGGGCTGAACGAAGCTTTGGCCAAACACGAACTGGTCGCGGGGTCAGGAGCCAGTCGGCGTCCGGCCTCTGACCAAGAGCAGAGGGCCGCTCGTTGCTCTGGGTGAGGCTACGCTTCGCAAAGGCAAGAAGCTGATCGAAGTTCACAGGCGAAGGCACATTCCCAATCCCTTCAAGCACACCTATGCTCCACTCCTTCATCGCCGGCTTCTGGAGACCGTCCACACCTCCCCACAGCTCGGGATTGGTCGGCTTCCAGCGCCTAGTGTCGAAGTAAACATCAAATTCGCCTCCGGCTGCGCACGAGTTGTAGTCGTCAAGGACAGCAATCATGCCTTCCGCAAACTCGAACATCTCAATCACACGAAGAGTTGGTGTGTGCTTGATAAGGTAGTTACGAACCTTGTTAGCGAAGTAAACGTCCATGAGCAGCTTCTCCTCCTCGTTATGGTCAATGATCTCGAGGACGGTCGGCAATTCCCTGTAAAGGGAAGGCAAACGGACAAACGTCAGATCGGTTTCGTCGGCCACGATACTGCTCGAAGATGCGGAACCGGAAACACCTCTCCCGCTGTCCGCCGATAGATAAAGATAAATGGAATCGGAACCATACTCCATTTCTTTCTTCACCTGGACACCCGTCAGCTTCTCCTCCTTTGGTATCTTGTTCCAGCAGGCATCACAAACGGCACTGTTCACGGGAACGATGTCGCGCGCCTTGTCCGGAAAAATCCACACGCCTCCCTTCTTCTGCAGACGATAGAGCATGCCGAACCCCTTCACGATCACCTCGATACATCCTCCACAGCAAAGTGACATGGGCTCTCCCTTATTTGATTGTCAAATGTCGATCAATGCTTATCAAAAAAAATAGGTTATGTCAAGGCACCAAATCCCTTTTGAGCAGTTTATCCTGTACTCTCGAAAAAATGACGAGCGCGGTTACAGATCCAATCAAACACAGCAACATATCGCTCTGGGTATCAAAGATATAACCTTGTGTGCCAAGGAAAGCATCCCCTGTCTCGCCAGCAATCAGCGCAATCCACCATTCGATAAATTCATAAAAAGCCGCTGTGCCTAAAATCATGAATACCAGTATCCATGGCAACCATGTTCGACTTTTTACCATCGATTTGCGAATGAAGTATTCACGCAAGGCGAGCACGGGGGTAAAGCCCTGCATAAAATGACCGAACTTGTCGTAATTATTACGCGTCCATCCAAAGATCTCACCGAACCAAAAGCCCAGCGGCGTTGCCGCATACGTATACATCCCTCCATACATGAGGATGAGTGTATGAAGAAACAGGAGCGTATAAACTAAATTTGAAAAACGAAAGCGAGAATAACTGACGACAAAAAATACGGTGCCGAGTACGGCTGGAAAAACCTCAAGTCCCCATATTCCCCAACCCGCCTGATTGAAAAGACCAGTCAAAATTAAAAATACTATTTCCAAAAACAGAAGTCCTTTAGGATAAAAAGAGTTATTCATGTTTTAAGTGTAGCATATCGAAAAAAGAGGCTGTTTCCCTGTAAAAACCTTACTTCCAGCCGTCGCTATAGACAAGACGGCGAAGGAGGAACAGACTACTGATATAGATACTTAAACAATTAATTAATTATTTATTTAATCCTGTATCTATCTAGACCTAATATGCTCAGCGAAAAAGAGATCTTAAGGAATCGTCGAATCTTTAATGAGACAGATGAGAGCATGGCGGCGGCATTCAAAGTATTGAGCGACGTGAATCGTTACAGAATCTTTCGCCTTCTTGCCCAACAGCCGAAGCTTTCGGTGAGTAACATTGCGAAAATTTTGAATATTTCTCTCCCGCTCGCCTCGCAACACATCAAAGCTTTGACGCAGATGAACCTTTTACAGAAGAAAAAAGAAGGGAAGAAAGTTTTCCCAAAACTTGAAGAAAGCAACCCATTCGTTCAAGCAATTGTGGCAACCATTCAGCAGACCACAAAATAGATTTAACAGATTAACACACCGAGTCATGCACTATTTTATCAAACGTGTGAAAGCGACCGTGCTTGCCACCGCACTCGTCATCGCCCTCACCATCCCTGCGATCGTATTCGGAGCAGGACCAGCAAGCGTCAACCTTGGCGCGGCAAGCCAATTCGCTGTTCTCGCAAAAACCGGGATCTCAACAACAGGAGCAACTTCCATCACAGGAAATATCGGGGTAAGTCCTATTGCCGCGAGCGCGATCACCGGTTTTGCTTTAACGCTTCCTGCTGGAAGCTCGTTCTCAACATCAGCGGTCGTCACCGGAAAAGTGTACGCCTCTGACTATGCAAATCCAACTCCAGCAAACTTGACCACATCCATCAGTGACATGCAGATCGCTTATACCGATGCCGCAGGACGAGCAGCGACCGTCACAGAACTGGGTGCTGGAGACATTGGTGGTCTCACCTTTGCCCCTGGGGTCTACAAATGGGGAACTGGCGTTGTCATCCCAACAAATATCACACTTTCCGGTGGCGCGAACGACGTGTGGATCTTTCAAATCGCGCAGACGCTCACGGTGAGCTCTGGTGCGCGCGTGATCCTAAGTGGTGGTGCCCAAGCAAGTAACATCTTCTGGGTTGTGGCTGGTCAGACGACCATTGGCACAACGGCTGTGTTTCATGGAACGATTTTAGATCAAACAGCCATCGTGCTCAACACCGGCGCTCAATTAAACGGAAGAGCTCTGGCTCAAACTGCCGTAACGTTAGATGCAAATTCCGTCATCATTCCGACTGTCTCGGCTCCTTCCTCCCCTCCTGCGATCGAACCATTGGTCTCTCCCGTTGTACCAACGCCTATCTCATGGACCCCGCCTGTGTCCGTTGTGCCTCCGACATCCTTTGCGTGCACCCAGGAAGTGAAACAATGTCCAGATGGGTCTTTCGTAGGTCGTAGCGTCCCAAGCTGTGAATTTACAAGTTGTCCTCAAACAACGTGGACACCCGTGGTCGTGACTTCATTCTCCGCTCCTGTGGTTGTGCAACCTATTCGAACGATTACGATCAATCTTTATGAAGGGATGAGAAGCGACAAAGTCACCATCCTTCAACAGTTCTTAATAGCACAACAAAAGGGACCAGCGGCTCGCCGCCTTGCATCTGTTGGGGCGACTGCTTATTTCGGCCTCTTAACACGGGCCGCCTTGGCTGAATTTCAGTCGAGCGCAGAAATTCGTCCTGCTCTTGGAAACTTTGGACCAATCACCCGAGCGCATTTAAGCGCGCAGTACTAAAACCTTACCCCCTCTCCTATGCTTTGGACCGTTGCTGTCATTCTCATTATTCTCTGGCTGTTGGGACTTGTGACCTCCTACACTCTAGGCGGCTTTATTCACATCCTGCTCGTCATCGCCCTCATTGTGATTCTTCTACGTCTAATTCGTGGTGAAAAGATACTGTAGCGACTATGGACTCTACCACCTCCCCTAGCACCCAGCCCCTCTATCGAGGCACCCAGGTCGTCTGGTATCTCGTTGGTCTCGTTGATCTCCTGCTTGTTTTCCGTTTCGTTCTCAAGTTTTTAGGAGCAAACCCAACCGCCGGTTTTTCTAGCTTCATCTACACCGTCACTCAACCGTTAGCCGCGCCATTTCTCACCGTTTTCCGCATCAGCCGTATCGAGGGAAGTGTGTTTGAATGGACCACGCTTCTTGCCGCGTTCGTCTATTGGCTCATTGGCTGGGGGATCACAAAGCTCTTTTTGATGAGCAAAACCGTTTCAACCCCAGAGGCCGCCATTAAATTAGATGAGCAAGAAAGCTAATATTGCCTTCATTTTACCCATTTTTCTATCCTCTATGTATAAAAAAATTCTCGCTTCAACGCTCGCGTCCGTCGCCTTACTTGGTGCCGGCTGTCAGTCCGTAATGACGACAGACGTTCCTGAAAAAACAACAACCACTTCGACAACGTCCGCGGAAATCAATACAACCGGAAAAGTTATTTTTTCTGTGACGGGTGCTAGCTTACCCATCAATAACATTACGGAAGTTGACCTTCTCATTCGTAAAATTGAAATGCATAGCACGGCAACGGGTTGGATCACGGTAACTTCGACCCCTATCACATTTCATCTATCAGAATTAAAGGCAAAAAATGCGTTAGCACTTGCCGGTTCTGTCGACGTGCTTCCAGGCACCTATAATCAAGTCCGGGTCACGGTGGGTACGGTGAAGGTTCTTCTCACGAATGGCACCACCATAAACGCAAAGGTTCCTTCAAATGAGATAAAACTGATCGGTAAAATTGAGGTGACATCAAATACGACTTCAACGGTTCAACTCGATTTTTTAGCTGACGCCTCCCTCCATGTCACGGGCAGTGGTCAATACATTTTTGCGCCTGTCATCAAAATGGAGAGTCGATCCAACACCAACGTAACCTTTCCTTCCCCTAATCGTCTTGAGGTCATGGGCGGCGCGAATGCCCATATCGTAACCCAAGGCATGGACCTCCGCGGCGAAATGAAAGAAGACTTTCGCATCGATAAAAGCGATGAGCTGAAACTTGAAGATGGTGTGCTTAAAATGAAAAACGGTGACGCTATCAATATTAAATAACTCAACCCATTGACGCCACGCTCCAATGAGCCCATAGTCAGTAGAGGTCTTACTATCCCTGTATTGCTATGAATTACGGCCGTGATTCGTGGGGTCTACAGTTCACACAAAACGCATATGGACACGCAAGAACCTCCTAAAGAAGGAACAACGGAACAGCCCGTTCCACCAACAACGCCACCACCAGCCGAGCCGGCAAAATAGGCTCAAAACAAAATCCCCCCGCTTCTCGAAAAAAGAGGCGGGGGATTTTTGAATTGAGAAAGCTCAATTAGCCACGCTTGACGTTGACAGCGCGAGGACCCTTTTCAGAAGCTTCCTGGTCAAATTCGACCACAAAACCCTTTACGAGCTCTTCAAACATAAGACCGTCGATAAGGGCGGTGGTGTGAAAGAAAACGTTGTTTTCCTTGGTGTCTTCCATGCCTTCTGGCGTAATAAAGCCGAACCCCTTCTCATCGTTCTTACCAGCAATTGTTCCCTTCATAAGATTGTTTCACCAATGAAATAAGTTGATAGGATTCTTGCTCAAGTGAGCAACGAAAATCCAACATTGGTTATGGATCCTAGTCTACACCAATTTAGGGAATTTTGCAAGCCTACCAGCATCGCGAGCAGGTTTTTCCTATCTTTCCTTAGCGTTTTAACGGATTATTCTGCGCTGGGCTCGTCACTTGCTCCTGCAAAGGCTCTGGCAATCGTCCCGACGAAGCCGCGGCTTTCGTTGTGCGTGTCTTCCGCAAAACCTCGATCCTTTGGGTCAGGGATGCGTTGTTCGGGTATTGGCCTAACAACAACTCGACCTCTTCTAGTGCGAAATCCAGCTGTCCCGCCTCTTCATACATAAAGGAGAGGTACCAATGCGCGTTTGCATTTGAAGGCTCTGCCTTCACCACCTGTTCCATTAAATTCATGGCGCGCGCCTTGTCATCACGTCCATTGTGACGATAGTAAAGAATTGCTAATTCAAACGCGACACCAACATCCTTGTTATTGGATCGAAGATATTGTTCAAGCTCTGTTATCGCCTCTGGTAATCGACCTTGCCGTTCATAAACAAGGCCAAGCTGGTAATGCGCGGGAAGGTAGTCTGGTTTTAATGCCACGGCTTTCTGCAAATACTCCATCGCTTGTTTTAAATTCATCTCCACATTTTTGATGGCATCCATTCGCACTTTTTGATCACCTGATAAGGAGAGCTGCTGATACGTGTCCGCTCTTCCGATGTAGACACGCCCAATTTCTCCCAAAATGACGGGATTCGCCGGCTCCCGTTGCATCGCTTCTAAATAATTGGCAATCGCGAACTCATCAGCACCGCGGGTAAATACAACAATCCCCTGATACACCGATCCAAGGTTTACCCAATTATCTACATTCGCGGGCGCGCGCTCGACGGCCATACGCGCTAACTCAACGGCTTTTGCAGCATCACTTTGAATTTTATCTACCTGCTCTTTGTTGGGATTGTTACGGGCTGCTACGAGTGCTTTTGTAAGGTACACTTGGGACAAATTTCTTGTATAAATGTCAGATAAAGGATTGAGGGTCGCTGCCTGCGTGACACGATGGATCACCTGTTCTAAAGCACCCCCGTTTTGAAACCCATTCACCCCCCGTGCAAAATGCACGTCCGCAAGCAGCCTCTGGCCGCCTGTCCAAAGCACAGAAACACCGATGACAACGGCAAGAATGAAACCGGCCGATAATGTGCCAGAAACAGCAGAGGATCGTTTTGCGTCCCAGGTAAACGGCTCTCCTCTAACAAGCCCCCCTAACAATGCCAACAAAAACCAAAAGGCGAACTGGTGAGGCACGCTGTAGTTGTAAACAAAGGCGACAAACACAAAACTCATCCAACCTACAAATACGGTCACATGCGCATACCAAAGCTCATCTCGCTTTTCACGAACAATATGTGCGATACTTTTGCACGCGCCAGACACGATCAAAAGAAGCCATAGCATCGTTCCCGCCAACCCAACCGTGGCTAACAGGGTAAAAAAAGCCGAATAACTACGATCAAAACGCGTTGCCCAAAATGGCGAGACGTTCACAATCTGCTCACGATACTTTGCGTAATCAAAAATCCATGTTCCTGGACCAGAACCAAACACCGGATTCTCCTGAAGCGTTTGTCGTGCGATATCCCAGCTTGCCGACATCGAAGGAGCGACTTCTGATGGTAAGTTGAGATTGATAGGTGTTTGTAAAATGAGAAACGCGAATGCGACCAGTGCGAGTAAAGCCGGAACGAAGAATGGTACAGGACGATGTCCTGTGTGCGATCTCACAAATCCCGAACCAACCACGAGCAACGATCCCAGTAGAAGGACCAGCCACGCGGGACTAGAATCTACGAGCAACAAAAGCAGTAACGAAATGCCGAGCGTAGCCCAAACTCCGATACGCGCTGCTTTCCCTAAGATAGATGATTGACCTAAGACGCAGACTCGTTCACGACAGCCATGAAAGAGGAGCGCGGAAGCCATCACCATAATCGGTGCTAGATACATCGTAAGACTGTACACACTCCCAACCGTGGTAAACGCCGGATTGTGACTCAAGGGCGATGGAAGGATGAACCAACCCATAACCTGCAATAACCCATAAAATGCCGCTAAACCGGATGTGTAGATCAAAGCAAGCAACAAATGATACACCTGTACGGTGGTCTTAAGACGGTTGACAATGAGGGCATACAAAACAACGCCGAGCAGAATCGTGGAGAAAGACCATGAAATTTGACCAAATGTACCAATAAATGAGGAATACCTATCTTGAGAAAAAAGGGCGACAAGCAGATATCCAACGGTGAACAGAGCGACGGCGATGTGTAACCAACCACGAGACAAGGAAAAATGCTTTTCTGCAAGTGCTTTTCCGAGCCACGCAAGCAAACCAATAACCATCAAAACACCAAAGATGGTTTGTTTTGGCAATTCCAGAATGTCGGAAGATCCTGAAAAAAAGAACAAAGGCACAAAGACAATGGACGCGTACAGACAAGCATCTATAACGCGTGTGAGCCAAAGCGTCATTTTTGGAAAAGCGTGCACCACCTCTGTTGGTACTCGGGTACCCTTCGTAAAATAGGAAAGAATAGACATAAAATAAACAACCCCAGTATAGCACATGGGGTTGTTTTCTTTTTTATTCTGTTGTCGTGACGGCGATCGGAGTAGATGATGTGGTTTCTTCTGGCGTTTCCGGCTCTGTCGCCGGCGCTGTTTCTTGAACAACGGTATCTGTGCTCGTAGTCACGACGCTTGTGTTCGTCGGAACGGTGGCTGTGGTTGTAGTCGTCGCTGTTGACGTTAAAGGAACAACCAATCCTGTCATGGAATCAACGGTTGCGGCCGTTCCATCAGAAAGATAGATCTGTGTGCCTTGAGTGGTCGGTTCCACCTTCCAAGCAAACGTCACATCGTGTGTTTGTACTTGCGCGAAAATAATATCGAAGCCTTTGTCCGTGTAGCCATCCGTCCACCACCCCTGCTCCACCTGACCGCGTGGCGTCGCTTGGACGTTTGGGTAGGCTCCCAACGACGGGAAGGAGACGTGGACCTTGGTTGCTCCAGACGCAACAATGGCAAACCCCTGATAGCTCTGACCCGTGACCACCGTAGGCGACACAACCGTCGTGGCCGCCGATCCTGATACGCCCGCAAGCGCCGCATCCCCACCCCACCACACGGGGTTCACAAATACTTCGATCACTCCAATATCTGGTCTATCATAATCTTCTAACGCTTGACCGACGACAGGACCTGCGATGGTCGCTTTCACACCAATACCAGGCACCGTTGATGGTGCAATCATGTCACCGGCCTTAATCGCCCCCTTCATACCAGAAACCTTTGTTGGTACGCGGCCAACCAAAGCGATCGGAAACGTGGACGAAGCAGGCTTGCCTGCGACAAATCCTGGTTTAGTAGAAACAATACCCACCAACATTTGCTGCTCATTCGTCGCTCGCTGCACGTGTACACGCCCACGTTCATTGACGACGACCAGATCCCCCGCTGTCAGTTGGTCAGGAGAATAGTACCGTTCCGCAAAGTCATACGCATCGTCAGACTGCCAACCTGCTGCGTTGGTTGAAACATACGTCGATGACACACCCTGACTGTTATCGACAAAGATATAGGTGCTCGTTTGCGCTACGCCACGCGCGGATGGATAAAGTCTGCCTCCCACGACGAGATCATTACGGAACAGCGCGCTTCCTGATTGATCAAGCGCGAAAAGCCGCGTCGAGGAAGCATCTCGAATGGAGAAGACGGATGACGTGGCGCCTAAAACTTCGTTTGATAAGAAATAATCAGACGTGATGGCTCGTGTTCCATCCCATGCCGCCCCGCGGAACGTAAGACCCCAGGAATCTGCCGTCGTCGTCACCGAGGAAACCGTGACTCGTGGAGCCAACACCAAATCTGAGGAAATCTTCGCCACGGAACCATCAGACGCTAACAAGGAACCCGCGTCATAACCAACTTGCACAAAAACCTGAATCAATCCGTCGGTGTCTGCCGGTTCGAGCGCGCGACCTAACACCATACCTGCCCCCGTAGCCTTCATGGCTACACCTGGTTTTGTTGGTGATAACGTAAGCAAATCCCCGATCGCAATCGGTCCATTCTCCATGGATACGGCTGTTGGAACGCGTCCAGCAAGAGCCACCGCAGCTGTCCTAGGGCCCCCTTCACCAGACCACTCGGTAAGCAACAGACCTGGTTTGGTGGAAACGGTACCAACAACCGTTGGATGTTTCACGGCATCTGCCTTAATAACCTTGCCCGGATGGGATTCATCAACAGCCACGACATCACCAGGCAAAAGCGTCGTGTCATTTGTTGGATAGGCTTCCGCTAAGTCGAAACCTGATAGATAGGCCTGTTGCGCATACAACTCACGGCTGTACATGCGGTAGAAATAATTGGTCGGCGAACCAATCGTCGATCCACTTAATGCGCCGTTATACGCACAGAGATCCGACGCACAGGTGCGCCCAACGGCAACCGCCGAAGACGTTGCATGATAAATTGCAATCGGAACGCCAGCTGGATCACGCAGTGCTACCGTTCCATTTCCATAAAAATCAGTCGCCGCACTGAACACAACTTCTGTTGAAGTCACACTACAGGTTGTGCTATTACAATGGATAATAGCTGGATTTGTGTCATGTGGTAAAACAGATTTCGTATAGGCTATAAACGGCATCCCATCGGATCCTATGGCGATGGATGTCCAAGGCCCAGCTCCATTTGCATACTGACCCGTAGAACTCACGACCGCCTGGGGGGTAAGAAAAGCCGTACAGGCCGCCGTCGTACAACCGGTGACTAAGATACGTTGAAGCGTTGCATCATAGTATGAAATGATCGGTAACCCTGTGCGGGCAACCGTCATGGACAAGAATGGTCCTACGACATTCGTAGCATCTGCTGAGGTCACCGTAAGCGTCGTACACGTAGCATCAAGACACTTTGCTACGATCAAATCATCACCTCCATCTTCATAATACGCGATGACAGGAAGCCCATCTGACGGCACTACAATGTGACCAAAATACCCAGAGTCCGTTACGGAATTGATGACCACACTTGGATAAAATGAAGAGCAGTTCCACGTTCTACAAGCGACAAAATAGGAGTCAATGCCATCCGTACGCTGATGCGTAATCACCGGGAAACCATTACTCCCGATGGCGATGGAGGTATAGGCACCGACCACATTTGCGCTATCGACCGTGAAGTTTTCACTCGACGTACAGGTTTGATTTAAACAGTGTGCCACCTTCAAGTCCCCGTTCGTCACGTCTTGGTATGAAATAATGGGAAAGCCGTCTACACCTAACGCCATAGACGAGTACTTGCCTACGTCGGCCGTGCTGCCGTCTAACCTTATATCCGCGTCCGTCGTCGAACAGGTAACGTTTGTGCAGTGGGTAAATTTCAAATCTCCATTCCCTTCGTCATAATATGCGATAGCCGGAAATCCATCTCCCCCGATGACGGCCGAGGGGAAACTTCCAATAATCCCTGAACTAGAAACGGCCGCGTTATTAAAGGTCTGTGTAACGGTAGAACTCACGGGCGATGAGTTTGCCAGCAAATTACCCACAAATCTGCTTGTTCCCGCAACATGCAGTGTCGTTGCCGTGACATTTGTGAAGCTCGTGTTCGTAAAACGAGCGTTCACAGCAAACAAATTGGTAGACGTGACTCCATTCGTGGTCGTCACATTCGTAAAATTACCTTGTGATGCAAACAGGTAGGTCGACGTTGATTCTGTAAAAATCGATCTATTAAATCGCCCGTTGATGGCAAACAAATCCGTTGATGTCACCCCAACTGTCGTCGAGACATTTGTAAAATTGCCAAGGGTTGAAAAAAAGTTGGTGCTCGTCGCTTGCGTAAAGATAGAATTGGTCGCGGACAGGTTCGTTGTGGTCGCAGATGTGGACGTGACGTTGAGCAGATAAGCGTTGTAACGAATAGAAGAGGAGCCAAGCGACACGCCTTGATCCGCAGCGGGGAGAATGTAGCCGCCCGATGCCTGCAAAATGAGGTTGCCATCGTTTTTATTGATAAAACCATTACCAAAGTAAGTGGAGCCAGAACCAGCAACGAAGGCACCATTGGTGTAGACAGAAGACACCGCGCCGATATTATTACCAACCATGAGATCACTACCGCTCATCCTAAACAGTGAGTTGAGCAGTCCAAATCTCGTGGTTGTGCCAACGGAGAGATTGCCTAAAATCGTTGATGTCGTGCCCGTTGCGGAAATAGCAAGCGCCCCTTCCGAGAGAAGTCCTGTGGGTCCAACATGCAGACCACCAGCAATACTTAAACCGCCTCCAATGGTGCCTTCGTTTAAGATTGAGAGAGATCCGACCTCGGCTGTATGGGCGACCAGACTGGTTGTCTCGACTCCCTTGAGGTCAACGATTGCTACCGTTCCGCTCGCCGAGTTGCTGATATACGCATATCGGCCTTGAACGACAAATTGATCTGTCGTGCTCCCAACCTCGAATACCGCCGCACGCATCGGATTTGTGGAGCTAGTTAAATCATACGTTGTAAAATTGACACCATTTGTCGTGTAAAGATAACGACCTTTGATCTGCATTTCTAGTGCCGTCACGCTCAAAGTATTTTCAAGAGTTGGCTGATCTGGATTCGCGATATTATAAATACGAAGACTTCCACCACCGGAAACATAGGCATAACTTCCTTGAACAGCCATAGATTCGGTACTCCCCGTGCTACTCACCATGCCGCGCACAATAGGCTCGTTAGGATTCGAGATGTCGATCACGCGAAAATAGGGTCCAAAGGAACTGTTTGCGCGTGCAAGATAGGCGTAATTCCCTTGAACGACCACACGCGCAATTGACGACGGAAAGCCAGAATTCGTGGTGGTGACAACGGTAGGCGCGTATGGAGCTGTAATATCGATAATCGCAAGGTCTGCAGGATTTTGCACCGAGTAAGCGTATTTTCCCTGGACGACGACATCATTGACCGCAGCAAGCGTGAGGGTGGCTGCATTTATATTTTCTGGGGCCGAGGGTTTGGTGATGTTAATAGTAAGAAGAATGTTCCCCGAATTGCAGATGATATACAAATAATTTCCTCTTACGCTTATTCGCTCACAGGAAGATCCACCCATGGACGTAGTACTTAAGCTCTTTGGCTGTCGAGGGTCGCTGATATCGATCGCGGACAAATTCGTGCTGCCTCGGTTGATGACATACATCACCTTACCATCTATGACGAGTCCACCCGGGGTCTCACCCACAGCGGTTGACGTCACAAGCGTCATCATTGTTCCAGAGGAGATCACGTTGCTCAACGAGTTAAGCGCTACCAAATTCGTTGTTGTTGCATAAGTCGACGTACTGTTCAAAAAGGCCCCACGCGTTGCGTACAACGTTGTTGCTGTTGCATCCGTGAATGAGAAGTTTGAAAACCGTGCGTTTGTCGCGAACAAATCCGTTGTTGTTACCGCCGTCGTCGTGACAAAGCCAAAATAGGCATCATATCGATTAGACGAAGAACCTAATGACACACCGCGATCAGATGTTGGTGTGATATATCCTCCAGATGCCTGTATGACCAAATTTCCATCATTCTTGTTGATGAAGCCGTTACCAAAATAAGTGGAACCGGAGCCCGCGACGAAGGCGCCATTCGTGTAAACAGAGGTGACAGATCCTATGTTGCCCTGCACATAAAGATCATCCCCGTTCATAGTGAACAAACTGTTCAAAGCAATGCCATAGGTAGAAGTTCCAACGGAAACATTCCCCATAATAGAGGAGGTGGTGTTCGTTGCTGATACGAATAACGCTCCGTCACTATTAATCCCATTTTTGCCAACCGTCAGTCCTCCTCCAATGGCAAGACTCTGTGCAATGGATCCATCTCCTCGCACTTGTAGTCCACCCACCTCGGCTGAATGCGCCACCAAGCCGTTTGTTTCAATACCCTTGATGTCCACGACACTCACCGTGTTGTCACCGTTGTTCACGACATAAGCATAACGACCAGCCACGGCGATCCCACGTGGGGATCCTCCAACGGTCCACGATCCAAGTACGGATGGGCTCGTAGGGTTTACCGCGTCGATGACAGATAGAATGCCCCCTGTGTTTGAACCTACATAGACATATCTGCCGGCTGCGACGATCCCACGTGGTCCGCCCGTGACAGTGGATGTGGCAACATTTTGAGGAATCGCTGGATTCGAAATATCCAAAATGGAGACGCTATCGCCCGTGACATTGGATACAAAGGCGTAACGCCCAGACAACGTAATGTCTCGCGGCCCGGCACCAACGCCGATGGTGCCAACAACCACTGGCGCGTATGGATTGACTATATCAATGACAGAAACGGCATTGCCTGTTGTATTGACGACATAGACATAGCGTCCATTTACCGTCAGATCATTTGGCGATGTCACCGTCGCTAATCCTATGACGACTGGCTGTGCTGGGTTTGATATGTTCACAACCGCCATCGTGTCGCTTGCGTAGTTCGTGACAAAAGCATATCCACCTTGAACAGCAACCGCCTGTGGGTTTCCTCCAACAGCCGTAAACCCAACCACTGTTGGCACCGCTGGACGAGAGACATCCACCACGGAAAGCGTGCCACTTGTATAACCCGTCACATACGCATATCGGCCAGAAACGGCTACGGAAAATGGTCCGGTTTCTACAACGGCATTCGAAACAAGGTATGGCGCGGCTGGGTTTTGAATGTTAAAAATCCCTAAACGATTGCTGTTGAATTTTGTGACGTATGCGTAGTGACCCGCGACGGAGACGGCGAATGCGTTTACTCCGGCGCCAAGGTCCACCGTCGTAGCCGTTCTAAACCCATTTGTATCTACTAAGGTATTTGTAATTGAACCAAGCACGCGAGCAAAAGTCGTCGTTGCATTTGTCGTTGAGCTGTTTAAGAAATATCCATTGGTTGCAGACAATGTTGTTGCCGTTGCATTGGTGGTAGAAAAATTTGTAAACCGTGCGTTACCAGAAAATAGATCTGTTGATGTAGATCCACCTGTTGTGGTCACGTTGGTGAAATTTCCCTGTGATGCAAATAGGTAGGTTGATGTCGCCTCTGTAAACAAAGCTCTGGAGAATCGTCCATTTGTCGCAAATAGATCAGTAGACGTTGAGCCACCGGTCGTCGTGACGTTGGTGAAGCCTCCCAAGGAAGCGAAAAAGTTTGTTCCCGTTCCGTTTGTAAAGACAGCCGTCGTGGCAAACCATGCCGTATCTGTCGCGTTTGTGGCCAGAAGATTCGTAAACCGTGCGCTATTCGCAAATAAATCCGTGGACGTGGCGTTGGTTGAGCTTGTATAAGCAAATGTTCCGGTTGCAGAGTAAAAGTAGGTAGAAGAAGCATTTGTAAACACGGCATTCGTGGCCGATAACGTCGTGTTGGTGGCGCTGGTTGTAAACAAACTCGTAAACCGAGCGTTGTGTGCAAACAAATCGGTTGACGTTGAACCTCCGGTCGTCGAAACACTGGTGAAGTTACCTAGCGTTGAGAAAAAGTTCGTGCTCGTCGCTTGGGTAAAGATAGAATTGGTCGCAAAAAAATTCGTGGACGTTGCAGACGTGGAAGTGACATTTCCAAGATAAGCGTTATATCGAAGTACTGATGATCCAAAGGAGACACCGAGATCGGTCACTGGGGTGATATAGCCATTGTCTGCGTTAATCGTAAAATTCGCTCCCGAACCTCGATAAAAAATTCCCGTGCTGGATACGCCGACATTTGCGCCCGTAGGAAAACCGATAGACAAAACCTGCGCCGCGATCGGGCCGATGAACGTTGATGTACCATTTCCTGTCACCGCAAGATAGCCGCTGCTCGTGACGTTTCCTTGTCGGTTGATCGATAAAACATCGGCATCGAGATCGTTCACGCCACGCAGCAGATAATCATACTGGTTCGAGGTACCTTTCGACTTAATTTCCAACGCTGTTCTTGTTCCTGTCGCCGCGTTATTAAGTGTTTGGTGGATTGCGAACAGATTCTGACCACCGTAGGCGGAACTTGACGCGTACATTCCTTGCAAATTTTCTGCATTGAACGCCTGTGGAGCCGCCGCTAGACGTTTGCGCGGCGTCATTTCTGAATCTGATGCGATTGTAATGCCGAGATACAACGCATCGCTATTCCAATTCACGCTTTGATCCAGCGCATTTTGCCATCCGCCAGCGGAAGATGTGTCGCCAAGTAAAATCGTAAATAACCCGGAAGCGACCGAGATTGGTAACGCGGTTGGGGTTGCCACGGTTCCCGTTGCTGACCACAAACGATTTCCCCCTGTTGCCGCGTCATACAGGCTGATTTTCACCGAATAAGTCCCGTCCGTAACTGCCGTTCCTCCAGAATCCAACAATTTTGCCTGGTAGTTTATCTGTCGGTTAATCCCTCCATTCGCGGCCCTGGTTTCGGACGCGAATGGAGGGATTAGCCCAGATAACACAAATACCCCGCAGATCACAGCGAGGAGCTTCACCGTTTTCTTAAAGTTTTGAAAGGAAGTGAACATGGAAACGCACCCGACATTTCGGGTTACACATGAAACGCCTAAGTAAAAACGAGGCGTTAAACGAGACTCCAAAAATTGTGTTCACACAGCAGGACAAACCATGTCGCCCACGGAGTTCGGTGGGAAGACGACCTTCTGTGTTGTTCATTGGATTTCCAACAACTGTGGATTTCCTTGGAACATACTTATTATATAGAAAAGCAATACCGGTATTTCATGGCTTGTTTTAGCTAAAAAACAGCACAGTGTCTAAAAACAGGCTGTGGATAAACTGTTCACAGCCTGTTTTTAACCTATTTTTGTTGAGTTTTCTTTAGCGCAATCTTCTCATCGATAATCGCCTCTTTCTTATCTGTAAAGTTCAACTCACCAGACTGAAATCGCTCATAACCTGAACGATCTGCAACGACATAGTACTCACTTTTACCTACAATAAACCCAAACCGCCCCTTCTTATCTGTAACCTGTGTCTCTAACAGTTTATTAAATTTCTTATGAAAAACACGAACAACGGCCTGTTCCAAGGGCAAATGTGTCGTTTCATCATACACAATCCCCCAATCCTTCGGCTTTGGTACAGTCGCGAGCCGCTTAAACAAGACATAGAGTGCGACTTGAAGCAGCAGAAGACCTCCGACCAGCAACGATGGCTTGATAATACAGGCAACGGCTGTCAACACGACGCCCACAACTCCAGCCACGGCCTGAATACGGCGCAAAGCCTTCTTGAATAGAACGCTTTTGGGCGTCTCTTCATGCTCGATAGGATCGAGCGGCACGTTTGCTGCTATCGTTGTGTCGGCCGTCACTTCCACGATCTCGCCATGATAGAGGTCTAAAATATCTACATCTTCTTTCTGACCACGTAAGTAGGTCGTGGGGAAAATAAAACCAGGTTTGACGATCTGCAACACATACTGCCCTGGCTTTATATTAAATGCATACTGTCCTTCATGGTTCGTTATTCTTGTCTGAATCACAAATCCATGACGAGCATCAACCAACCGCACAATGGCTAATTCGATGGGTTGTTTGGTTAACGAGTTGTACACCAAACCCCAATTTCGGCGTTTGCGTCGTCCCAGTAACAGCAATGGCTGCGTCAAAAGAAAACGAAGATAGTTTAAAAAATTAAACGCTGACACAGCTGACACGAGGCTCGCCGTCCCCACCACGACCATCGTTGGAGCTAGGACGCTTTCAGCAAACGCTTGCGTTTCTGGTGTGCGAATAGCCTCGATCGTCTTTTGGATATTACGAATGACTTCAACCACGACAGCTCCAATGTTCTCAAGGGTTGATGAAGATGAGTTGATGACAGCGAAAGGATTTTTTGCCAGCTTCCGTAATCCGATCAAGGGATGGACCACATGATCAAATATTTCTAGATTTTGCGTCACTTCTCCATAGCCCTCTTTTTGCACGACAATGCTGTAACGTCCAATCGGTATCATGAATGCAAAAAAACCGTTCGCATCAGACACAACGGGATTTGGTTGCCCAAACGGCTCACCATTCCACAATTGATCATCTTTGAATAAAGAAATAATTGCGCCAGCCAACGCTTTGGATGCTTGTAAAGGTGCCTCTTCTGTGATTTGTCCCGGTGGCTGAACAAACAACGTTCGTTCTGCCGTGACGATGCCCTGCGGAAACTCTAGAGCTACGACAACACGTACATCGCCAGAGCTGACTTCAGGCAAGAACCCTGCCGCCCACGCGTCCCCCACTGGATTCAGGG
>CAYGGQ010000009.1:0-16524 GCA_964349535.1 uncultured Gammaproteobacteria bacterium
GTCAAGGCTGCCTGGGCCAACGTCGAGAACGTCTACCAGCGCCGCGCCGACCTGGTGCCCAACCTGGTCGCCGTGGTCAAGGGATCGGCCGCTCACGAGGAGAAGGTCCTCGCCGAGGTCGTCGCCGCTCGCGCGTCGGCCACCCAAGTGAAGATCACGGCCGACGACCTCAACGACCCCGCCAAGGCCAAGGCCTTCGAGGAAACACAGAGCAAGCTCTCGGGCTCGCTCGGCCGCCTCATGATGATTCAGGAGAACTATCCGGATCTCAAGGCCAACGCGTCGTTCCGTGACCTGCAGGCGCAGATCGAGGGCACCGAGAACCGGATCGCCGTCGAGCGCCACAAGTACAACGAGGCCGTGGCGACGTACAACAAGATCGTGCGCCAATTCCCGACGTCCATCGGCGCCGGCATGCGCGGCCTCACGCCGCGTACCGCCTTCACGGCAACCACGGCGAACGCCAACGTCGCACCCCAGGTGCAGTTCTGATGGGTCGCCGGCTGAGCCTTCTCGCGCTCGCCGTCGCACTCCTCGTTCCACGCCTTGCGACCGCGGAGTTCCCACAGCCGGTCGGCATGGTGAATGATTTTGCGAGAATCCTCTCGCCCGAAGTCAGTCATCAGCTCGAGTCCGACCTCATCGCCTACAAGAACGCGACGAGTATCGAGATCGCCGTCGTCACCGTCTCTTCCCTCGAGGGAATGGACGTCGCGGATTACACCAACCAGCTCTTCCGGAAGTGGGGTGTCGGCGACAAGGCAAAGAGTAATGGCATCCTGGTACTCTCGGCACCAACCGAGCGCAAGTCGCGTATCGAGGTCGGCTACGGGCTCGAAGGCGATCTGCCAGACGCCAAATGCTCACGCATTCTCCGCGAGGTGATGTCTCCCTACCATCAGCGCGATGATCGTGCAGGTGGTCTCGTAGCAGGTGTCGCCGCCATCAAGCAGGCGCTGGGCGATACCCCGTTCGCGGAACGCAAGCATGAAGCAAAAGCTTCGGACGACGGTATTCCAGGCTGGCTCCTCCTCCTACTCATCATCATGGCCATCGTTCTGATCTTCCTACTCATCATCGCGGTAGGCGGTGGTGGAAACAGCTGGAGCGGTGGTAGCAACAGCGGCGGGATCTTCAGCGACAGCAGTGGTGGTGGCGGAGGCTTCGGCGGATTCGGCGGAGGAGACTCCGGCGGAGGCGGCGCCTCCGGCGACTAACCCAGAAACTCTTTCAGAGCCAACGTGCATGCACGTTGGCTCTTTTGTATTCAAAGGTTTTCCTTTACCATGACCGCATGTCTCGTTTTCGCTCGCCTTGGCTTATCTTAGGTCTTTGGTTGATTGTCTTAAGCCTTTTAGGCTGGATCTCCCCGTCCGGGATCGTGAGCCGATTCGCCCTCCTCTGTGGCCTCTTTTTTTACGGCCAACAATTTGGCGCAGGCTTTTTACCCACGCGTTCGCGAGCCCTTCAAATCCTCCTCGGCGTCCTGACGCTTCTCGCGACACAATCCGTTCTGCAAACCGCGTGGTACTACAGCGGACAGCTCCTCACGCATCAAACAGATCTTCTCACATTCCTCGCTTCCATCGTCCTTCTCCACGCCGCGACTTTTTGGTGGCATAAAGAGTCACAACCATTCCTTGAAGAAGCCGGGGTGTCTTGGTCAAAAAAAACACTCGTCTGGTCACTCGTGACGCTCTTACCAACTTTTTTTGCCGTCATTTTTATTTTAAGCAACGCCTACTCACACGGAACAACCGATGCCATTCGTACGCCATGGCCACTCCTCCCAGCCGGCGCCTTGATGGTATTCGCCATCCTTCTTGTCAGCAGCTGGCTTTGCGCTTGGAAAACACGATCCGTACTCGCGACCACCATCGCCGCCTCCCTTACACTCCTCGCCGTTTCTTGCCTAACGCCACTCCTTTACAAGCTCGGCTTTGGCTTTGATGGATTTTTGCATCGTGCAAGCGAAGTTATTTTACTAAATACAGGGACCCTCAACCCTCACCCTCCTTATTACATCGGACAATACGTCTTTGTAACCTGGCTCGCGCGCCTCTTTACGCTTCCCCTGCGCGGCATCGACACGCTCCTCGTTCCCGTTTTGACACTCCTGCTCCCCATCGGCTTTTTGCTCACCAGCGCTTCACGAAAAACTTCTGCTTGGATCATCGCTGCTTCCCTTGTCCTGTTTCCTTTAAGCATTCTCGTCGCAACCACCCCACAATCCCTCGCCTATCTCTTAGGCTTCTTTGGCATCTGCTTAGCGATCGCCGTTCGACAAGACGACCAAAAGACAGCAATCCCCGCGCTTCTACTCGCCGGCTGGTCACTCGCAGCCCATCCGTTAGCCGGACTCCCGTTCTTTGCGATCACGATCACCCTCTTGATCCTCACGTCTATAAAAGAATCGACATGGGTGACAAAGATCATAAAATATCTATTTCTCATCGGTGGCCTCCTTTCTGTCACGCTCGTGATTCCCGTGATCTTTTTCTTGCGATCATCCGTCACAAACACCGCATGGAATTGGCAGCCGCTATTTCAGGCGCAAACCTACACGTCCGCGATTATTTCAAGCCTAAGCTCCCCAAAAACCCATGTCGTGCTCTGGGCTGACTGGGCCTCCTTTGTTGAATATCTCGCACCTTTAGTACTCCTTCTTCTTGCTCTCATCGCCTGCATTCGTGATCGGCAGAACCGCAGCGTTTGGGTCGTGCTCATGATTGGCAGCGTTGGCCTTCTTGCTGCTGGCCTTCTTTTACACACGGCCGCGTCGTTCACGTTCTTGATTGACTATGAGCGCGGTGATTACGCCGATCGCTTGTGGATCCTCTCGCAACTTTTTCTGTTACCCGCGGCCGCAAGCACCCTTGGTCTACTTCTCGAACGCCAAACAAGATCCACTCTCTTTCTCACTCTTTTCATCTTCGCCTTTGGTGGTGCGTGGTTTGCTGCCCGTGTGTATACCGCTTTCCCTCGTCATGACGCGGTCGTCGTTGGTCATGGCTGGAGCGTCAGTCGCGCAGACCAAGATGCCGTGCACTGGATCGATCGTGACGCTCAAAACGAGCCCTACACGGTCCTTGCCAACCAATCAACGAGTGCTGCCGCGGTCGAAGCGTTTGGTTTCAAGCGCTACATCAATGAGGTCTTTTACTACCCTATCCCAACCGGCGGCCCCCTCTATCAAGACTTCCTCAAAGCCGTCGCCGAAGACCCTTCCATCGACGCGATCAAAGACGCCGCTTCTCTCGGCCAGACATCTCTCGTCTACGTCGTGCTGAATGACTACTGGTGGGAATCATCCAACGTCGCCGAAAAACTTTCACGCCTCGCGGAAAAATCCGTCGTTCTAACCGATGGCCGCATCCGCGTTTATCGTTTTCGCGTCAACACTTCTTCTAAAGACTGAAGATATTTTTGAGGATGGTGCCACTTAGCCAGCGCCGACATTTCCTCTGTTGCCTGTTGATATTTCTCTGGCTCGCGCAACGACAAAATCGCATCCACCCAAGCCCGAATGTCTCCCGGAGCACACAAACCTCCCGCCCCTCTAAGCGTTTCAGGAATCCCCCCAATCGCGGAAGCGATCACCGGCAACCCCACCGAAGCCGCTTCCAAAATAACCGTTGGTTGATTTTCAATAATTTGCGATGGAACCAAAAGAACGTGTGATCGACGCATCAGATCAACCACACGAGCTGGGGCAACAGGACCATGAGAGATCATCGCCGGCAGCTTTTGTAGACGCTCCAAATCCGAACCTTCGCCAACGACATCAAAATCGATTGCCACGTCGTGCTGCGCCAACTGTTGAATCACCTCCTCCATCACACGAGAACCTTTATCCGGAGACACACGTCCCACAAAAAGCAGACGCATCTTTTCCGTCACCTGCGCGCGTCCCTGATGCAAAGCAACGACTTCTGTTGGCAAGGGATTTGGAATGATAGCACTTGCTGTTTTTCTAAAAAAACCCCGCCGTCGGTGCAAATCTAGTAACCACTGCGTCGGTGAAATCACAACGTCGGGCTGACCTAGCCAATGCAGACGACACCACCCCCAAAAACGCTGCCATGGTGTTACTGCCTCCACTTCCACGAGTTGACCCGATGGCTCAAAGAGCTGCACGTCGTGCAACACATGCAACCATCGCACGCCTTGGCGTTGAACCCAACGAGGCGTCCCAAAACCACAGCCCGTTAAATTATGCGTGATCAATACTTCCGGTCGCCATTTCAAAATGCGTAACACCCATATCCCACGAGGCGCTCCATCATTAAAATGCAAAACGAGGCGTAGCCACGCGGGCCACTGAAACCACAAAATCTTTGGATGAAAGACGTTCACCTCGTGTCCAGCTTGCTGTAGTAACTGGGCTTGAATTTCTGCAATCCGTCCCGCGCCTCCCTGCGCGTCTGGCGGATACGCGTTCGTCAAGATCGCGATGCGCATACCTCACGATACACTTCCATTAAACCATCAACATGACGATCCCAAGAAAATTGTTCTAACACGAATTGTCGTGCACGCTCGCCCATGTCACGGCGTGTGTCTTCATTGATCAAAAGCTGCGTCATCGCGTCGCGAAGTCCTTGCATGTCTTTTGGCTGAACCAGCAGACCCGTTTCTCCGCGTCGGACGATCGTACGCACACCTGGAACATCCGATGCGATCACGGGTAACTGACAAGCGGCCGCTTCTAAAATGACCAAGCCGAATGCTTCTGCCGCGCTCGTCGAAGGCAACACAAACATACGCGCGCTTCGGTACGCGTCACGTAACGTCACATCGTTCACGCGTCCGGGGAAATGGACACGGTCTGACAATCCGAGTCGACGGGCTTCTTCTTGATAAACGGATTTCAGATCCCCATCACCCACAATTAAAAGATGTGCAGACAAATCAACGCCTGCAAACGCATGGATCAACTCATGCGTGCCTTTAAAGGCATGCGCACGATCTAAACCTCCGACAAATAAGATGACCGGTGCTCCTTCAGGAATACCAAACCGTCCTGCTTGCGAAGGACCTGGCGAAAAAAAATCCAAATCAACGCCAAATGGAAGTTCACGCACACGCTCTGGGTGCGCGCTAAGAAGAGTAGCGAGCGACGAGCGACGCGCATAATCAAAAGAGGAAACAAGAATACGGCTCGCCCGCGCCAGAAGACTTTGTTGCACCAAATGTCGATAAAGAAAAAATGCCATCCCCTTCAACCCCGTTGCCTGCGCATCCATATGAAACGTAACCACCGTCGGGATGCGAGAAGCATAACGCGTCAATAAAAATTCGGCCGTTCCATAAAAAGGATAGTGGATGTGCAACACGTCCGCTCCAGAAACCCATCGATCCAGATCAGACAGAACAGCAGCATTCCCCACGCGCAATAACGGATCGACAACCTCCACAAAACTACGCTCCACCCGTTCCCCCTGGCTATACATCACCCGTGACTTTGGAACCACCAAACGCGCATCCATGCCACGCCCGCGCAGCAATGTCACTTCACGAAGCGCGACACTGCCAATACCGCCAATCTCCGGCGGTGCCACGCATGCAAAGTGAACAATTCTCATAAAATTACTTTTGATCCATCTCTTGCAACGCTTCCCTTCTTACGAGTTCTGTGAGTTGTCGCTCCAAACGATCGTGCGCGATGTGTAAATGAAACACGAGCAGTAACAACACGATCACCGCGGCATACAGCATCAAATCCGCGCCACGACCAACACCAACAACGTTCGCTAAGAGATTGGTGACCTCCGGTCGCCAAATGATGAATGCAATCCCGATCCACACGACACTCCACACAAACACCTCACTTCTCCGCAACGCTCCCTGTCGTCCACGCCGCCACGTCCAAAGCAGAGCGAGCAATAAAATAAACCACAAGATGAATTGAATGATCATACCGTTTTATTTATGAAAAGCCCCCATGAATAATTGCCACACAATTTTAAACGCATCCCAAGGTTTCTGTCCTTTCGCTAAAGAATCGGTCGTGTAGCGAATACGAATCGGAACCTCTTGCCAGCGCCAAGATGAGCGCGTGACCAAACGTAGAATCTCCGAGCAGTGCGCCATGCGATCTTGCGCAAACTCCAACTGACCGGCAATGCTTCTTGTCATCGCACGCAACCCACTTTGGGGATCTGTCATCGTCGCCGGCACACCTAACACAAAACTGTTGAACCAACGCGCCAAGACCAACAGCCACCGCCGCGAAAGAGGTATTCCGTCGACCGTTCCTAAAAAGCGCGATCCGAACACCACATCCGCCTCCCCACGATTAATAGGCGCGACAAGACTTGGGAGAAATTCCGGATCATGTTGACCATCGGCATCCACATGCACAATCACCTCTGCCCCAAGTTTTAAGGCCGCCTCTGTTCCTGTTTTAAGCGCCGCCCCCTGCCCACGATTAATGGCATGCCGCACAACCACAGCCCCCGCCTGTCTCGCGTTCTCCGCCGTCTGATCTGACGACCCATCGTCTACGACCACCACCGTCGTCACCACACGCTGAACGCCCAAAACAGCGTCTCTGACGCGGTTTTCTTCCTGATACGCAGGCATCACAGCTACCACCTTCATGGAGCTACCTTAGCGTTTTTAAGGAAGAAACTCAAGTTTAAAACTCCGCTCGCAATCCCAGCAACGATTTATTTGCAATCGTATAATCAATCGTTTTTTTCAATCCGTTATCAATCGTGACGAGGGGAATCCATCCCAAAGACTCCTTCACCTTAGATAAATCAGGCAGACCAAGCTGCGTCATAAACAAAAGCGTAGGCTTAAAAAGGATCTTTGAAGTTGAACCGGTCATCTCGATAATGCTCTGCGCCACATCAATAATTGGCATATCGATATCACTCCCAACATTCATCGGCCCTTGTCCCGATGGTCCTTGCATCATTTTCATCATCCCATCGACCGCATCTGAAACGTACAGCAAGGAGGTACGGAATGATTCATCGCCGTAAATCTCTAAGTCCTTGCCATCGAGTGCGTTCGTGATGAAATCTGGAATCATTTGTCCATCAAACAAAGGCATGCGCGGACCGTACAAACGAAACAAACGCGCGATGCGCACATCAACCTCGTGTACCTGTGCATACGTTCCGCAATAGGATTCTGCAAAACGCTTACCCTCGTCGTAACAAGCGCGAGGTGACATCGTATCGCTACATCCTACTTCTTCTTCACGAAGACGATGGTTGTCCTCTGGTCTTTGCCCATAAATCACGCAGCTGGAGGCATGCAAAACCTTCGCGCGATACTTGACCGCGACATCCAGTACATTTTTCATCCCCAAAGAATTCGCATACAACGTTTGCATGCGGTATTGATCAAATTTTTTTGGGCTTGTCGGGCACGCGAGATGATAGATCTCCTGCACGCCTTGGAACTTCACCTGGAAACGCGCGAGTTCGGGAAACGTGTCTAGATCGAAAGGAATATTGATATCATGTCGAATAAACTCGAAATCCGCATTTTTAAGGAGATGATCGATATTCGATTCCTGGCTCGTCACAAAGTTATCCAAGCAGATCACGCGCGAGCTCTTAAGCAACTCCTCGCACAAATGTGAACCAAGAAACCCCGCGCCTCCGGTCACGAGGACGTTCTTCTTTTCAAAAATAACAGGTGTAGAAGGCATAAAATTTTAGAGAAAAGCGCTTGTTTGTTGACGTCGCGAACGAGCGTCTTCAATCATCTTTTGCAACCCATCATCCAAACGACCGAGAGGCAACCAATTCAGCTGTTGTCGAGCAATCCCAATATCTGGCAAAGGTGCTTCCGTAAATGCATGCGCCGTGGGTTCAAACAAAACGCGAGAAGCGGAACCGATCAGACGAATAATCTTTTCCGCAATGGCTGACAGCTGATATTCTTGATCTGATCCGAGGTTCACGACCCGTGCTTCGGTCGGCGTGACCATGTATTTAATGAGCCCATCGACAATATCGGCGACGTAGCAAAGGCTTAAGCTCGCGTCACTCGCATAGTGTACCTCAACATCTTTCTCATCCAAAGCGGCGTTCACCATGTCGGGTAACAAATTGCCGTCCGAAATTTTCATCCGTGGACCATACGTGCGGAATAAACGCGCAATTTTGGTGTCCAACTTATACACATCGGCGTACGTATGCAAAATAGCCTCGCTAAATCGCTTGCCTTCATCATACGCCCCATGTTCCGTGAGATGATCCAACACACAGGGATCCTGCTCCGTCACAAACGGACGGTCTGCGCGACGTGGTCCATAGAGCGCGGAAGAGGAGGCGTATAAAATTTTTGCCTGGTGCGCCACCGCGACATCCAACACATTTTTAATACCGATCGAATTGGTGAGAATCGTCGCGATCTTAAAATGCTCAAAATTCCGCTTTGAAATAGGGCACGCTAGATGGTAGATCTCCTGTACCCCTTGAAATCGTACCTTGAAACGATCGAGCTCGGGAAACTGTGCTAACTCAAACGGCGTCGTAATATCGTGATTAATGAATTCAAAATTTGGATTCTGCAAAAGATGTTCGATGTTAGCAACCGAGCTTGTGGAAAAATTATCCACACAAATGACCCGTGCTTCTTTAACGAGCGCGTCGCACAGATGAGAGCCAATAAAACCAGCGCCACCGGTCACCAAGATATTTTTACGATCCATGGGAGTAGCCATGCTGTTTATTATACCACGTGTCGAAACGTATAGAGACGATGGCCTAGGTAGGTATACACGGCCATGAACCCCGCAACCAAGATCGCGACGATCGCGTCATACCAACCGAGATACTCGTGACCAAACCAAAATAAGAACGTCTGCAGGCCCATGCTCGTGAGCACAACCAGCGTGTAACGAAAAAGATGACGTGGGTGTCGATGGGTCACCGCGAAGGTCCAATCACGGTGCGCCAAAAAATTGAACACGGACGCGATGATAACCGCGATAAGATTTTCCAGCGTATGCGAACCTGCCGTCCACAACACACGCGACAGCAACGTGTAACAACCGGCGTAAATCAAAAATGATGTTCCGCCGATCACGCCAAACCGCATCATCTTTTTTGCTTCATGCCACAACTGCTCGCGATCCATCATTTTCATAATCGAATCAAAGCGGTGCCATTCCAACGTAGGGACGCCCACACCCCGCGAGGATCTTTCACGGAAAAGCGCGTCGTCTCTTTCTTATCCACCCGTACCTCCCAACGACCGGATCGAGACGTTCCAAGCGGAAAACCTCGATAGACGACCTTTCCCGCTTGACGTACATTCACGACAAACGCGTGACCCCCGCCCGTCGTTGGCCATAGCAACACGCTCCCATTTTTATCAAGTGCTATTTGCTGAATCCCCCCTCGATAGCCCTCCCCATACGGCTGCCAAACACGGTCAACTCCCAAAGCCGCATTCCAAAAAGTGACCGAGGGGGAAAACTTGCTTGAAAGCAACGACCAAACCGTTCCCTCCACTCCCACCACCGTCGATGTCGTCCAAGGCCCCTTTCCCGTCAGAGTGGGTTGACCGACCACGTCTCCCGACAAAGATATTTCTGGGTACAGCCCCGCAAGGGCGCGACCAGCATTCAAACGTCCGACCCCCAACCCACCCTTTTCTGCAATCGACAGATTGTCTTCAATAGAATCTGCCGTAAGCCGAATACGTTCTCGAATTTGCGCTGCGGTCCATCCTGGACGCACAGATTTGATCAGTGCCGCAACGCCCGAAACCAAAGGGGCTGCTAAACTTGTCCCTGTCATTTTATCAATGTATCCCATGACCGTAGAGGTGGCTCGTCCCGCATCATGCGGATAGCTTGGCCGTGCGCCGAACAATTCTTGTGCTGGTGCCGAAATATCGGTACATAGCTTTCCGTAGTTTGCGTACGGTGCTTTCTGATCCAAGGTATCTGTTCCGCTCACGCCAAGCACAATGTTATTACCAGCATCCATGCACGCGGGATAAACCGGCGCATCATCCGTATTTAAACCATCACTCCCGACATCATCGTTCCCTGTTGCCGCCACAATCACGACACCAGCATTGGCGGCGTTGCGAATCAACTGATCCAGTTCTTCATCATAGTCATACCCCGCCAAACTCAAATTAATAATGTGCGCTCCGTGATTGACCGCATAGCGAACCGCTTGGATGACGTTCCGCACGCTTCCTTCCCCATCCCCATTCAGCACGACGACCGGCATCAAGCGCACATGCCATGTCACCCCAGCAATGCCTAAACCATCATTGCCTCTTGATCCAATCAGCGAAGCAACAAGCGTCCCGTGGCTCCACGCATCTTCATATTGAGTCACCTTGAACACGGGGCGGACATCACCTTTCTGCGTGACAAAATTCCATCCATGCACATCATCCACAAACCCATCTTGATCATTATCAATGCCATCATCCGGAATCTCCCCCATATTCGTCCAAATATTACCCTGGAGATCCGCGTGGTTGATATCAACACCCCCATCGATCACCGCAACGATCACCTGACGGCTCCCGGTCGTCACAGCCCACGCTTGTGGTGCTTGAATCTGACGGAGATACCACTGCTTTTCCCAAAACGTGTCGTCCGGAATCACGTCTGCGGTTGGCGTTGCTGCCAATGTCGTGATCGGTAACGCAAAAACCACGAGCAGACACAAATGAACCAAAAAAGCTGTGGCACGAAAAAATCGCTGCATAAAAACAAAAAAGAAGGTGACGGCTAGACAATCAGAACAAAAACAGTCTACAGTACCCGATAAAGAAACACCATTGAACCTGTATGATCCAAGCACGCCACCAGGTCAAACGCATCCTTCTCACGATTGGCGATATCGCCGTTTTTCAGGCTGCCCTTGCCCTCACCCTCCTCATCCGCTACGGCAATCTGGAGGCAACCTGGTCGTCCCATGTACTTCCCTTTGCCGTCATCACCCTCCTCTGGATCGTCGGCTTTTATGTGGCTGGGCTATACGATCTTGCCTTGTTACGTGAACCCTTCAAACTCTTCCGCACGTATCTCGAAGGCATGATGGCGAACCTCGCCGTCGCGTTCGCTTTCTTCTATCTCATTCCCATTTTTGGGATCGCGCCTCGCACCAACCTCTTCCTCTATTTTGCCGTGAGTCTGCTCTTGGGGTATGGCTGGCGCATTGTTTTTGCTCAACTGATTGCTGATCGGTTTTCTCGCGATCGCGTCCTGTTCATCGGGACCGCAGAAGAGGCGGCTCGCATTTACGAACTCCTCCGTTCCAGTGCTCTTGGATTAGACCTAGCGACTGTTCTCATCACAAGCGGCGAACCCCATCCAGGTCTTCCTGTCTCCTGGCTCAAAACCTGTGAGAACTTCGACCAGTTGCTCATGAAAGAGCGCATCACGACCGTCGTGCTTGGTGTGGATCCAAACCAACATCCCAATGTAAAAACGGCCATCTATCAAGCCCTCTTTTCCCCCGTCGCCTGGCTCGATCGCGCAGAGATAGAAGAGGTCACCACAAGTCGCATCCCCCTTTCTCATGTTTCCGAGGCCTGGTTCCTGCAACATATTCGCGAGACACATAAAGCGTGGTATGAAACACTAAAGCGTGGGGTTGATGTGCTTCTTTCAATTCCATTTCTCCTCGTGACCTGCGCCCTCTTTCCTTTCATCGCTCTCCTCATCAAAATCAGCTCTCCCGGTCCAACACTCTACTCTCAACTGCGCGTTGGAAGGGGTGGGGTTCCTTTTCGCATCTGGAAATTTCGTACCATGAAGTTAGACGCGGAAATCGCCGGTCCTCAATTTACTACTTCCGCAAAAACAGATCCGCGCCTTTTTCCCGTTGGTCGTCTTCTGCGTCAACTGCGCCTCGACGAGCTTCCGCAAATTTGGAACGTCCTCCGTGGCGACCTCTCTCTCATTGGCCCACGACCGGAACGCCCTGAATTCGTAGCACCTCTTATCGAACGCATCCCCTACTACGCCCTCCGTCATCTCACGCGACCGGGTCTGACCGGCTGGGCCCAAGTACGCTTCCTGACCCCCACCTCAAGCCTC
Source organism: uncultured Gammaproteobacteria bacterium (assembly GCA_964349535.1). Classification (GTDB taxonomy): domain Bacteria; phylum Patescibacteriota; class Patescibacteriia; order 2-12-FULL-60-25; family 2-12-FULL-60-25; genus VGLT01. The sequence goes on from CAYGGQ010000009.1 coordinate 12,041, forward strand.
GACGACAACCTCAAAAAACTTCAATACGATCTGTTCTACATCAAAAACCGCTCCCTCCTGCTTGATCTTGCCATTCTCTTGAAAACCGTAGGGATCGTACTTCGAAGACAAGGGACGTAAAATCACTTCCCATCCCTCAATCCTCTTACCCACATTCGTAGTCGAATCGACAGGCGTTCGACGATGCGCTTCGGTATCAAATACGAAACAACTTTTTTTGCCATGCGTAGTGCCTGATAACAACCACCCACGATCGTGACAGACCAGTAGACGCGCGACACAGACATCCCACAAAAAAATATCATCGCGGGCAATGCGTCTTGCGATGACTCCATCAGCACAGACACAGCCTCCATCCCCATTTTCGGATAACGCAGCTTACGGTTAAAAAGCACGGGCTTCAGTCCAGCAAAGAGTAACGTGAGGTAAAATGACCATGGGGAAAAACTCACCATGTGTGGCACCTGAAAGAAAGACTCTGGTGGTTCTTGCAAATGCATGACATCCGGCACGCAGACATAGAGTCGCCCGTCGGGACGAAGACGCTGTTTTAACTGACGCAAAACATGCACTGGATCTTTTAGATGTTCCAAGACCTGATATAAAATAATAAAATCGTATTGCTGGTCTACGGGCCGTGCGAGATACTGCTCCACGGTTTCATGGAGCACGGGGATCTGAAATTCCTGCTCCGCAAACATCCCTGATACCTTTGACGGCTCGACACCTTGAACCGAACAACCCGTCGCATCACGCAACGCCTTTAAGAGAAAGCCGTAACTACAACCGATCTCAAGTACGCGCGAAGAGGCGTTGACGAACGGCAAAAAAACATCGATCGGATATTTCTTTGCGCTGCCTTTTCGAATCGCGCGTTCTCGCGCCTCCTCCACGGTTGCGATCTGATGGCGTCCTTGAATAAATTGCTTTTCATAATACGCCGTCAATTCTTCACTCGTTGGCGCTGGATTGGCGTAGACCAAAGCACAACCGCGACAGATCACGTTCTGATGTGCCTCGGTATAATCCGCGACTTGCGCCACCGCACGGTACGATCGAGAATGGCAAAGAGGACAGGCGACAGGCTGCATAGCTTAATAAACGGCAAGCTCCGATCGGTGCTGCGCGACAAACGTTTCCGCCTCTTCCCGTTCTTCAGGTGTATCAATCTCCGCCCAATCACGCACACCGACATCGCCAGCCATGACCGGTACGCCTGATTTGATCAACGTCAGCAACACGCTCTCGACACGCGCTTCGCCAGCACCTAACTCCCCGATCGCCTCCTCCGTGGCTTGACGCACCGTGGCAAGCATCGACGCTGGAACGAAGAAGATACCCGTGGAGATGGCCTGATAGTCCGTCAACTTTTTTGAAAGGTCGGTAATCATTCCTTTTTCATTCACCACGATATGCATTGAGTCTGGATAATTTTCGATATCGCGGCTCACAAACAACATCACCTGATCTCGCGGCAATGTCTTCATGACTTGCGCCATCCGCTTGGTACGGATAAAGTCTATATCACAAACGAGGAGGTCAGCAGGAGGCGCTTCTTCTAGCACTCGCTTGAAACTCAACGCGTTCTGGAGCTGATAGTCCTTGTTTTCGATAAACAGCGCGTCTGGCTCATAACGCTTGACCATGGTCTTCAGATCATCAAAAAAATAGCCACCGACAATCGCGATCTGATCCGCGCCTGCGGCTTTCGCAAACGCCATGTCATAGTTGATCAAAGGGAGCCCCGCAACCTCCACCATGGCTTTGCAGCGATCGTTCGTAAAAGGGCGCAAACGGCTCCCAATCCCCCCACACATCATCACCCCTAAACATAAAGATTGCTGCATATGAGATCAAATGACATCAAAAAAATAGTATTTGACCAGTATAGGATTTCTGTAGAAAAAATCAACCGGTTCAGCCAAGGGGTGATGAATGAGAACTACCGGCTGTCAACCGCAGACGGATCGTGGGTGTTGCGCGTGTATGGCAAAAAAACAGAACCAGAAACGCGGGTAGAGCGTTTTATGCTTCAAACCCTTGCCTCCCAAGATTTTCCTTGCCCACAACCATGGAAGACGGCCAAACAAAAAGACGTTATTTTAGTCGGTGGCAAGCCTGCTATCCTCTATCCCTGCATCCAAGGCACCCATCCGTCACACGCGACACCGGGGCTGCTCAAGGAACTTGGTGTCTTGCAAGGACGTCTGCACCAAACCCTGAAAAACAAAAAGCCACCCGCAAAAAAGACCGGATGGGATCCACAAGACATCAAAAAACTTCTCCCTCTCTGGCGACCAAGAATCATCAAAAGTAAATTCCCAAACGCTACGTCTTTTCTGGATTTTATTTCTACAGAACTTGCTACGTGTCATTTTCCAAAATCCTTGCCGCGCGGCTTAACGCACCAAGACATCAAACCGGAGAATGTTCTTGTAAAAAATAACCATGTGTCAGGTATTTTGGATTTTGATAATGCGTACGTTGGCGTGTTTCTCCATGATCTGACGACGACTATTATTTGGTGGTGCTTTCAAAAAAACTACAAACTCGATCGACGTCTCGTGAACGCCTTCCTCAAAGGCTATCAATCAGAACGACGACTTACGGCTGACGAACAACGTCTGCTGCTGACCGATGGTCTCCGTTTTCGTCTTCTCCGTGAAATGTTCATAGGCCCGATGACGACGTTGAGCCACATCCCACTCGCGACGAAACGCGCAGGGTATTTTTTCAAGCTGTATCAAAATCTATACTAAAACAAAACCCCGCCAGTGACAGCTATCACTAACGGGGGAAAAGCTAACGCTTGAGGGCTCGGAGGATCTCCTCGTGCATGCCGGGGTAGGATGCGACGAGCCTAGGCGAATCCGGCGTCCACGGATTTCCTTCGAAATCCGTAACCATACCGCCCGCCTTCTCGATGATCAGTGCCGCGGCGGCGACGTCCCACGGAAAAAGCTCGGCGTTGACGTAGGCATCCAGCGCACCTTGCGCCACCGCGAGTAGAGCCAGCACGGCACTCCCCAGCACACGGACATTACGTCCCTCATTGAGGAACGTGTCGATGGCAGGCCGAATCGACTGCCGACGGTCATCCTTGTGCGGCCAATCGAACCCGATCAGTGCTTGACTGAGACCAACGCGAGGGATGATCTTGCAAGGGCGCGCAAACAAAGCACCTCCTGACGTCACCTGAACACCTTCCTCCGAACGCATCGCCGTGTAGACGGCCCCATCCGCGAGACTCAAGATAGCCGCGGCGCGCGCCTGCCTCTGATACCAGAGGCCAACACTGACCGCCACCATCGGAATCCCAGCGACGAAATTCGTCGTCCCATCCAGCGGGTCGACCACGATCGTAGGAATGTCGGGATTGATGCGCTCACCCTTCTTATGAGTCTCTTCACCGAAGAAAGCAAAGTCGGGGAACTTTGCAAGAAAGGATTTTTGCAAATCCCGTTCTACGCGATCATCCGCCTGCGTGACCAGGTCACGCATCTGCGTACCCTTGTCCTGCACCTCGAGAGGTTTGCTCAGGATATTGGACACGATTCTACGCGCCTCCAGTAGACCAATACTGGCGTGCAAAATGAATACTCTTTCCTGCTGTGCGTTCAACATGCTCGTTCTCCTTGACTCGTTATGGTTTGGAAGGAACGTATACAGATAACCATTAAACGAAGATCCTGTCAACGCCACCCGCAAACAAAAAAAGACGTGAGGCCGAGTGGCTCCACGTCTTAGGTGTTACTTGATGAGGTCGTTCAGAAGAGCAAGCATCAGCCCGTACCCGTTACGACCATCCTGCGGGTAGTAACGGACGCCCGGAAAATGAGGATGCCCGATATAGCCGCGAGTGAAGAGTGCCTTCAGATCACGACGATTGAACAGCATCGCTTTGCCGAAAACCTCACCGATTTCGGGCGCATTGTCGACCTTCTGCATGACACGAACGGCGTACGCACGAATCGGTGTCACGTTGACCGAAGGGTCAACGTGGAAGAAGGCAACGGGCTCGCCCTCCTCTTCGGGTTCGAGAGGGATGATCTCAAAGGCCGTATACCCAGCCTCTTCCAGAAGCTCGAACCGAACGCACTCCTCATGCGTCTTCGCCTGCATGGAACCACCACCCGGGAGCTCAAGCTCCCAACGACCTACCGTGTGTCGATAGGAAGGAACCATGACCACACGACCGTCCTCCGTGATCGGCACAACGATGACCGACTTGCCGATGACTCCGTTCTTCCAGATGATCCGATCCCAGCCCCGCCGGATGATCGTACCGTCAGGACCGGGTACGAGTACCGCGTCATTCAAATGCCACTTGACCTTGTCCTCGTAGATCACACCGATATTGGCGTCATCGGGATTCAAACCCTTCTTAGCGTACTCCGCACGCCACTCGGTCTCGATTTCTGCCATCAAAACTGGATCAGTGACCAGCTGAATCTCTCCGCATTCAACAGAACCTGGGTTTCGTA
>CAYGGQ010000010.1:0-12086 GCA_964349535.1 uncultured Gammaproteobacteria bacterium
ACTCTAGTTGTTGTTTTTTTAGTTCTTCAAACACCTTCTTTTCTTCCAAGCGCGCCTCTTCGAGAATTTTGATCGCTTTTTCCTTTGCCTTCAGCATGACTTCCGCGTGTTTATCCTCCGCTGTTTTGACGATCTCCACGGCTTTTGTTTCTGCCGTAGCAATGTTTCTCTTTCCTTTCGCATCACGCAACCAATAGCCTAGCGCGATGCCAAGACCAGATCCAAGGAGAATGGCAACGCCAAATAAGGCGTAATTCATATAAGAAAATTAGACGCCGGATGTGTTCTCACGGTGGTTTGATCTTTATCTGTCGCTTACGTTTTTAACAGAAAATGACGTTGGTTCAGGGAAAAACAAGCCAAGACAGAAGACCGACCACGAGGGAGGAGAAACAGCCGGATCATTTAAGAGTGAAAGTCGGTAGAGCAAATGTATCATTGGAAGGCGGCGTTGTCTAGGCGGAAAAAGACCCCTTGCCCACCTCACGCGCCGTGTCTATGATGGCTGCACAAATTCCCTATTACCTATTATGGAACAAACCTTTACCGACGCAAATTTTGATCAAGAAGTTTTAAAATCAACGGTGCCCGTCCTGGTTGATTTTTGGGCAGAGTGGTGCGTTCCGTGCCGCGTGATGGGACCCATGGTCGAAGCGTTGGCGGATGAACTCGACGCGAGCAAGATCAAGATCGGGAAGTTAAATGTGGATCAAAATCAAGCGAGTGCCATGCAATACAATGTTATGTCTATCCCCACGTTCCTTATCTTTAAGAATGGGATGGTCGTGGAGCAGATGGTGGGGGGGATGACGAAAGAGACGCTGAAAGAGAAAGTCATGAAGCATGCGGCTTAAGCTTAAGACGAGGTGATTTTATAAATGTTGTATGGCATGGCATGAAGTTGCGATCATCGGTTCTGGTCCCGCAGGATGGACAGCGGCCATTTATGCGGCTCGAGCGGAATTAAAACCGATTTTATTTGAAGGGACTGAACCGGGAGGTCAGCTGATGACGACCACAGAAGTGGAAAACTACCCGGGGTTTCCTCAAGGCGTACAGGGCCCAGAATTAATGCAGCTCATGAAAGCGCAGGCGGTGCGTTTTGAAACACAGGTTGTATCGGCGTATGTGGAAAGCCTTAAACAGATTGAGGGAGGCTTTGAATTTGTCGCGGAAGGCCAAACGTATCAATCGAAGACGATCATTCTCTCGACGGGAGCGACTGCACGTCGTTTGGGATTGGCCTCGGAAAAAGCGCTGTATGGGAAGGGTGTGTCTGCCTGCGCGACCTGTGACGGGTTTTTCTTTAAAAATAAAAAAGTGATCGTGGTTGGGGGAGGTGACAGCGCGATGGAGGAAGCGAATTTTTTAACGCGCTTTGCCGAACGCGTGACGATCATCCATCGACGCGATGCGTTTAAAGCATCAAAGATCATGCAGGAGCGAACGTTAAAAAATCCTAAGATCGAGGTTGTGTGGAATGCAGAGGTCGTCGAAATTTTGGGAGAAACGGTTGGTCATGTCACGGGCGTTCGTCTGCGCGACACCGTGACAGGCACGGAGCGAGAGATGCCAATCGATGGGGTGTTTGCGGCAATCGGTCACGAGCCGAATTCTAAATTGGTAGAAGGACTGGTTGAGTTGGATGAAAAAAAATACGTGAAAACAGTTCCAGGCACGTCTAAAACGAGTGTGCCGGGACTGTTCGCCTGTGGCGATCTACAGGACGCGCGTTATCGTCAGGCGGTGACGGCGGCGGGGACGGGATGTATGGCAGCACTGGACGCTGAAAAATATTTAACGGATCACGCATAACACTTGTCTATGTCCACATTTCAGGATGTCTTTAAGCCTTTAGAGGTGGCACAAAGCTCTGTCAACGTCGACGCGGCTGTCATGGATCGATTGCGTCACCCGGAACGGATGGTCGACGTGACGTTTGCGGTACAGATGGATAGCGGCGATTCCCGTCTTTTTCATGGGTATCGGGTGCAGTGGAATAGCGCGCGCGGACCTTACAAGGGTGGTTTGCGGTTTCATCCGCAAGTCGACATGGACGAGGTCAAGTCGTTAGCATTTTGGATGACGATCAAATGCGCCGTCGTGGGCATTCCTTTCGGAGGTGGTAAGGGTGGGGTTACGGTCAACCCAAAAGAGTTGTCCGCGGGAGAGCTGGAGCGAATGACACGCGCCTTTACACGAGCGATTGCTGACGTGATCGGTTCTGATAAAGATGTGCCAGCACCAGACGTGAATACGACCCCCGCCATCATGGATATTCTTGCGGATGAATATGGGAAGATCCTTGGACACACGGACCTTGCCGTTGTGACCGGTAAAAGCGTTGGGAAGGGTGGATCAGAAGGGCGCGGAGCAGCCACCGGTCGTGGGGCGTATGAGGTGTTTGAGGTTTATCAACAAAAATATAGCGTGGACACAGAATCGTTGACGATCGTCGTGCAGGGGTTTGGCAACGCGGGTCAAGAAATTGCTCGGCTGTTTCATCACCATGGATATACGGTCATTGGGGTTTCGGACTCTGGCGCCGCGATCCATGATCCGCGAGGTTTAGACATTCAAGCGCTGATGAAGTGGAAACAAGGGTCCGGGAGTGTGAAAGGTTTTGGTACGTCAAAAGCAGTGAGTCAAGAGGATTTGTTGACATTGCCTTGCGGTGTTTTAGTACCTGCCGCTCTTGAAAATCAGTTAACGGGTGAGATTGCCGCAAGTGTGCACGCACAATTGATTCTAGAGGTTGCAAACGGACCGACGACGGCAGAAGCGGATGCGTATTTTGCGAAGCACGGAGTCATTGTCATTCCCGATGTGTTAGCAAATGCCGGTGGAGTCGCCACCTCTTTTTTAGAATGGCAGCAAAATAAAATAGGGGAGCATTGGACGGAGCAGGAGGTGTTTGCTCGTTTAGAACCGTTGATGAAAGAAGCGGCAAAAGCCGTTATCCATGCTCACGAGGAGTATGGCGTGACGCATCGTGAAGCGGCTTACATCGTCGCATTACGCCGATTGGAAGAAGCGATGAAAAAATAAAGGAAACAAAAATTCCCCCGATCTCCATCGAGGGAATTTTTTATCGTCCATCAGAACTCAAGCAATCCGCGCCCAAGAAATCTCATTGAAGGAGAGAGCTAGTCGTGAGACCAGCGGCATCCTTCTATGGAGATTCCATGCTTGTCGTGGACGCGGATTGCTAAAGGCCTTATAAAACGATCGATTATGATACCAATCCTCACGGTTCTTGTCAAGGGTTTCCATTTAGCGTGAAAAAAACAAGCCTGCGCAAAGCTGGCTGACAAGGAACATATGGGAAAACTACCACGATGAAAAAAAGCTGTCAAGCGGAAAAGATGTCGTAATTTAAGGTGATTTTGCGTTAGTTTGGGTTATTCACACCGCTCTCATCAATTATGATGGTGGTGCTTGCCGTGAGCTCCGTGACCCCCAATAAACAGACCTCGCCCCAGGGTTTGTAGTGGCTGTTAAAGGTCACTTTTTTGGTCTCTCCGTTTGGATAGGTGACGGTGTAGTCGAAGCTGGCGTCCGCGCCAGCATGAGGACGTTCAGTACATTTTGTTTTTCCGGGGGGCAGATCAAGTGTTTCTATGATTTTCTTTGGTGGAGGTGGGACAATGTTATACACACGTGCTTTGGTTTGTAGAATTTGTCGCTCATCATCTGTACCCCAAAAGGTGAAGAAGACGTTGTCGCCTTTGATAAGCGTTGTGATGAGGATCCAGTGTCCCGTATCATTCTTGAAACGAAAATCAGGCGCGGGATCATAGATCGTCGCATCTGTTCCAGCCGGTTCGTAGTAGGGGACGCGATAGCTGTGGTTGGCGCGTTGGGTGATTGGCATACCAGAAGCGAGCGCGGCACGGAAGGCGGTTGTCCCGATCTGACAAAGACCGCCGCCATACTCTGGTTCTGTCTTGTTCTGCTTGATCACCAGTTCTTTGAACCAACCGCTCGCCTCGTCGATTTCGCCGAGCGTCGTAAGCAGGGAAAATGTCGCGTCTGGGGCAATAAGGGAGCCGTTCACTTTTTTGGCGCCCAGAGCGATGTTTTTGCGACGATTGGTGGGGGAGCCTGCAAAGTTGGAGGTGCCAACACCAAGAATATCTTGCACGCCTAGACGTTCTGCGTCAGCGCCACGCATAACGGGCATGAGATGATCAAGAACGATGGGAACCGTCGAGGAGCCGGCCTGCCAACCTTCATCAAGTTTTTGGATTGTTTTGTACCCATTCACCTGGACACCTTCTTGAGGTGTTTCGAGGGTGACCAGTTGATTGTTTTCATCAACCACAAGCAATCCATCTTTTTTTGGTAGAACGACGGTTTTTCCCAAGAATGTCTCCAGCGTTGCGCGGACGCGGTCCGGATCAAGACCAAGAACGAGGCCCTCGGTTGAAGAAACAACATTGAGCCACTCGGCGATGAGCTTGTTGTCAAGCGCGATCGTTTTAGTTTCAACGGTCAGTTTGATTGGTTTACGGTTAAACCAGCCCGTGAGATCTGCAAGCAAAGGTTCGATCAAGGCAACGGTTTTTTCTGGTGCGACACGTATGACGGGAATCACGATGGGTTGAAAGTCGAGTGTCGCTGCCTGTTGTTGGAACAGGCGGATCGTAGCGTCAAGATCAGCGATCATCCCTTCTTGTTCCGCGTCGATCTGTCGTTCTGGTTCGGTACCGGTCGCACTCATCATGATATGTAGTGCCGCATCCTTCGGTGCCGTTAACAAAGGGCTCGTCTGTTCCTCGAGATATTGGTGGAGCGTCACGGTATCGACCGTTGCTGCAACCGTGAATGTTTTTGGTTGAGAACGCAAACGCAGGCGCGTGAGGTTGTTTCCAAACCAAGATCCTCCGCGTCCAATTTGGATGGCCTGTGCCAGAGACTCCTGTAGATGATACTGAACCAGCTTATGATCCGGATCCTCGAGAGAGAGTGTCTGGCCATTCAAGAGGAACTCAAAATGTTGCAGGCCGTGTTGTTGGATGGCTGCGAGGAGCTGTTCTTGTGCTTCATCAGGGGTGAGCCCGCCAAGGTCTGTGTGAAATACACGGATGCCTGAAAAAAAACGATCCGTATAGGTACGGTCATAGACCGCCGCGAGTCCTAAGGAGGCACCGACGCCAAGGAGGATGATGCCCGCGAAAACACCAGCCAGTATTTTTGCACGCGTCGAGACGGGAAATATCATGCCGTATTTTTTGGATCAAAAATTTCGTTGAGGAGAGAACGGGCCATGGCGGTTGTTCCCGCGTCTTCGGCACCGGCAACAGCCGCGATGAGGCGCAGCTCTTGACCGACTTTTGGTTGGCCGTGAATAGCCGTCTGTGGGAGTGACCACGTTTGACCGTCAACGGTTGTAACAGTCACGGTCTGGTTTTTGATGTCTGCGATGCGGAGGACGAGGGGTTGGAGCATAGGCTATTCAATGGTTTCAATGGTGATCTTGTGCCCTATGTGTCGAATTGGCAAGCGGATTTCAAGAACCCCATTTTTTAAGGTCGCGCCAGTGGCTTCTGGATAGACGTCTAATGGTAGTACAACAGAGCGGCTAAAGGGACCCCAATAGCATTCACGAGTGAACCAGTCGTCCTCATTGACGTTGCCGAGAGGACGGCGGTCCCCGCGGACGGTCAGCAGATCACCGTCGATGGCGATATCGAGGTGTTCAGGGGTGACGCCCGCGAGCGTTGAACGGATCACGAGTGTGTCGTGTTCACGAAAAATATCGACCGCAAGCTCTCCTTCGGCGGGTGCCGTGAGCCAGTCACGCATCGTTTCCTCTTTCATGCCGCTATCATACGCTTTTGAAAGAGAGGGGGCAACGGCGGAGCCCCACTGCTCGCGAGCGGCGGGGTGGAGCCCCGCTCGTCCACAGATTCCCATCTCCCTTTTGCGATGCTGATCTGCTATACTTTTTTCATGGATGAAAACCCTTCGCGCTTGCATGTGCAGGCGTGGTGGCGTGCATTAACGGCACAGCAACGTGTTGCCGTATCTATTTTAAGTATCTGTGGCGTTTTCGCGTTGGGGTTATCCGTCAGTCAGTTGCGTGATCACGTCCTTGCTCCTTTTTTGGTGCCCAACTCAATCCTAGCGGATTCGCGTCGCATTCTCGCCGAACAACAGGCGGAACAGGACAAAATTAATAATCAAAAAAATCAGGACACCGATCACGACGGATTAAGCGATTACGACGAACTCTACGCGTATCAAATCTCTCCTTATTTAGCAGACTCGGATTCTGACGGATTGCCAGACGGTGTCGAGATCGCGCAGGGTACGGATCCGAACTGTGCAAAAGGAAAATCCTGTTTTGATACGTCCACGCAAATCGTGCAAGCAAGTTCGACAGAAGGGCTCCACGAGTTGTTGGAGATTAATCAGATTGGAACGGCGCCGCTTGCAGGTTTGATGAACGCGAGCGTCTCCGGTTCTGCGGGTGGACAGGCGTTTGTCGACAACCCCTTACCACCGGCTTCCATGACCGCTACGCAGATCCGAGATTACTTGCTCAAAAACCGCTTGGTTTCAAAAGAGGAGCTTGATATACTGCCCGATGATGTTGTGGTGCAGGTGTATGAGGCTGCGTACCAAGAAGTGATCAATGTGCGGGTGGTGCAGCAAGGTGATACGACATCAACGGTAGAGTCTCCCTAATATCGCCCTATTTTCATTATGATGGATCGTCGAAATCCTCTGCTCCGTTTTGCCACATGGGTGATCGCCGTAGGCGTAGGTATGTTTATGGTGGTTGGACCGTGGACAGAAGTGGCTTTGGCGCAGCCAGCCGATCTGACTGCTCCTCCAGGTGTCGGGATGCCGGTTTTAATTGCGGGTAATATCCCACAGGCGGCGTCGAGTGCTTATAAAACCATTTTAACCGAGATTACGCGCGCTGGAGTTGTTGCGCTTATGAACGCCCTGCAGCAGTTTTTAGGGAAGATCGCGTATGATGCCGCGAGCTATATCGCCTCTGGAGGAAAAGGACAGGACGCTGTTTTTTATAAAAAAGGATTTGGCGATTATTTAGCCGCGACGGCAGGGGACGCGGCAGGGGAGTTTTTAGGTTCGTTATCCGAGGATGACGCCTTTAAAAAACTGGGTATTGATTTTTGTAAACCAAAAGACCCACGCGCGATGTTGAACATCAAACTGTCTCTTGGTAGTTTTCTGCCTCCGGCGGGAGGCGCGAGTAATCCACAAAAAACAAAGTGTAATTTTCAAGATGTCATCAAAAATTATTCGGATTTGTATCAGACCATGTCGCAGGAGGATGTTTTTAAAAACGTTCAGGCGAGTCTTGATCCACAACGCAGCGATCTCGGAACGATTACGGCGTTGAGCAGTCGTATGCAGACGGCGATTGAAGGCAAAGTCGATGAGAAATCAAAAGAGCGTAAGGAAGGGGACGGGTACAAGTCTATCGTGGGCAAGATTAGCGGCAACGTAAAGACGCCAGCGCAAACTATTAAAGAAGAAACGAATGAAGGGATCGTCAAAAATCCTAAGGCAGATCAACGACAAATGTCCGCCGCCATTTTGCAGAATGCGTGGAATCAAGGACCTGTGCAGCTCGCCATGTATACGGCGCAGATTTTTTTGAACACGTTGACCTCAAAATTAATGAAGCGTGTGTTTGAAAAAGGGGTGGATGCGTTCGATGTCCTTCCCAAACTCACCAGCGCGGACGCTTTGGTCGTTTCGGGGAGAACAGATGCGCGCAAAGCAAATATCGATTTGCGTACCCCTAATTTGCAACAGGTAGAAACCGTCAATGTCGTGTCTGACCTGATCGCGTGTCCGGACAATCGTGGGCCATGGAATTGCGTGATTGATCAACAGCTTGCGCAGGCGATTCAAGGACAAGGAGACCAAGGAGGGATTACGATCGCGGAAGCGCTCGAACGTGGGTTTTTGAACAAAGATTGGCAGATGATCCCGTCTGACAGCGCGCATGCGCCGCAGGATCAGAATCCGGATTGTTACAAAAAGTCGTATTGCGCCAGCAACTTACGCAAACTACGCGTACTCCGTATTTTGCCGGCTGGGTTTGAGTTTGCGGCGAATTCGCAAGCGAACATTGCTAAATGTAATGAGGGTGCCTGCGTAAAACTTGAGGATGTGGTGAATGGATTTGCTGCTTGCGATCCGGTCACAGGTCAACGGGATGAGCTGAAATATCCGTGGTGTCATCTGATCGACAAGAATTGGGTGATCACGGCACCGCCACAACAATGCGTGTTAAATGGTTATGGAGATCAGCTATTGGCGTCAACGCTCAATCAGCGTAAGCAGGAGTGCCGTGATATTCAAACCTGTTTGAAGCGGAATAATCGCGGGGAGTGCGTTGGGGGCTATGGGTATTGCGTGGCGGATAAAACGGTCTATCGCTTTCAGGCGACGGAGTGTTTGCCTCGATACGCAAGTTGTCGTGCCTATCAAAATCGAGGAGGGGAGGACGTTTCGTATCTGCGCAACACACTGGATTATGGAAAATGTGATGCGGAAAATGTGGGATGTCTTTGGTACGCCACAACGTATGATCCACTGGGAACATCAACCTTAAAGTGGGTGGGAGACGTGAGCGTTGGTCCGCGCATGTATTTTGATAAAACCATGGAGACCTGCGCGGCAAACGATGAAGGGTGTACAAAGCTTTACGCGGCACCTTATGCGGCTGATGTGGGTGCTCCCGCACCACTGAACTTGTTGTTGAACGCTTCCTTTGAGCGCGTCACGAGTACGCCTTCCGTTTACGTCGCGTGGACACCAGCGACAGCGCCCAATACTTCATTGCCAGGGGTGAGCGGTGCGTCATCGGCTGAACTGACAGCGAATGGTTTCAGTCAGACGCTCACGGTCGCCCCGTTACGCATGTATACCTTGTCGGCGTACGTACGTGGCAAGACCGATGGGGTGAATGGAACCATGAAGGTCGTCCTGAACCAATTTAAGACGGCGCAAGATGTCGCGCAGAACAGTCCGCTCACGCAGGGGGAAATGGCGAACGCATTTCGTAGTCCTGGCTGTGTCGTAACGGCGGATAATTACGTGGAGTTAGCGGCAGGGACCATGAAAAATCAGTGGGAACGGGTGCAGTGTTCCTTTTATTCCTCCGCGGCGACGCGATTAGGAACGGTGAAGTTTACGGGTGCGAATGTGTTGTTGGACGCGGTGCAGTTAGAAGAAGGGGAATTTGCCACCGGGTTTATTGATGGCTTGAACACCAATTTGGCGGCGGCCTACATGAAGTTAGCCCCTGACGAGTTCGGCTGTACCGAAACAACGTCGACGAACCACCCGGCATGTGCCAAGTTTGCACAGGTCTGTCGTCAATCCGAGGCGGGATGTCAGGGCTACACGGATGTGGATGGGGGATCCGAGGTGCCCGCGATTGTCGGCACAGATGACCTCTGTCCAAAAGAATGCGTCGGCTACGCCGAATATCGCAAACAGCCTTCGGCGTTTGATCTGGTCCGTGACGTGGACGCCCGTTTTGATGATGCAACGGACGGCGCCGCGGATTATTTTATTGATAAGACCGCGCAGCGCTGTACGCAGGTTGATGTGGGTTGTGAAGAGTTTACAAATATTGAAGCGGTCGCCGCGGGCGGAGAGCAGACCTCCTACTTTTCTTATGGACGCGCCTGTGAAAAGCCGGATCAAGGTTCTACGGCGCAGACTTTTTTCACTTGGGAGGGATCGGACACGTCTGGGTTTCAATTGCGAACGTGGAGTTTGAAACAGGCACCGCAGGGGATTGATTTGAACGCCCTCTATCAATTTAAGGATCCAGAAGCCGTGAACGGACCAAATATTCTCGTCAAACGCGGTGCAGACCCAGGACCGTTGAAAGAGCCAAACACGTGCAACGAAGCGTTATGGCGAACCGCCGCAGACCCGGATTGTCGTCAGTTTTATGATGCAACGGGGAGCGTGTTCTACCGCTACTATTCGCAAACAATTTTATCGTCGCCTGCTTGTCGTTCCTATCGTATCGGTCGAACGAACCAAGCGGACTGTCAAAAAACAGGAGGGACCTATAACAATAGTCGAAATGAATGCGTCTACCAGCTCTATGCTCCGGAAAGCCGTACTTGTAATGCACAGGCCATCAGCTGTCGCGCGTATAACGGATCTGGCTCGGGTAATTTGCAGCGACCGTTGTTCGTGGATTTTCGAAAGGACCTTGGTGGATTCACCGCAGGGGAGCTTTCTAAAGAAGCGCTTTTGGTTGGAGACTCCTCGCTTAAGTTGACGGTGCAAGGTGGAAAAATTGAAACGTCCGTTGGTGTTAAAACAACGAGTTCAGATTTACTGCGCGTCACGTTCTGGGCAAAAGCTCCTGCGGCGCAGGGACAGGCGCAGTTGACGTTAAACGCGGCAAATCCACAGGACATCAATCAACGAGCGGCGATCGGAACCGTCAAAGTCACCGCCGATTGGCAGCAGTTTACGGTAGGTCCGTTCTCGGCTTGGACGGGGGCACCAACGACGACGGTCGTATGGACGGGTTCTGGAACGACCTTGGTGTATCTCGATGAAGTGACGGTGAACCGGATTCAGGACACCGTGTACGTGCGTATGGGGACGTGGAAGACGCCAGCGACGTGTGATGTGTCACGAGCGGGAGTGCCACAGTTGCAGGCGATGCTTGGTTGCCGCGAGTATCTTGATCGAAACAAACAGCGCGTCCAGGTGCGTCAGTTTACACGGCTGTGTCGTCAGGAAGCGATCAGTTGTCGCCAGTTTATTGATACGCGCAATTCCGTGGAGGTCGGAGAACAAACCTTCATCATGCAAGACACACCGGCCATCCCAGGCTTTGGTGCAGCGCAAACCGTGCGTGGCGCGGATCGTTATATCTACGTCATCGACGAACCATCCAAGCGCTGTCAGGCGGAGAACGCGAGTTGTCGCGCGTTTGGAAAACCAAAGTTTTCTGTCGATCGATTACAGTTTGAACCGCTCAAATATTCAGCGACATCAGGTCCATTCGAAATGGTTTATTTCAAGGACGATGTCACTAAGTACGAAGCGGGGTTGTGTAAGCCGTCAGAAATTTTTTGTGAAGAGTTTGGCGCACAGGGTGGAAAAGAATATTTCCGCGATCCGCAGAGTCATGTGTGTGAATATCGCGAGAACGTGGTGATCGGAGCTGGGGCGTTTCAAAATATCGTTGCTGGAGTTTATTCCGGTTGGTTTAGGACGGGGACGTCGGTGCCCTGCTACCCTTCCATTCTGGAAGGCGGAAAAAACTTTAATATTGCCCATAACGGCGACCCGGGTTACGTCGGTTGGGGAGGTTCTTGTCCGCAAGAAGCATCCGAGTGTACGGAGTTTCGTGATCCAAATGATAAGTCGGATGCGTTGCATCAGGAGGGACGATCTTACTTCTTTCTACGTGATGCCGACTTTGACGCGAACTCTGGGAGTTGTGGCGGTAATGTTGATGTCGGTCGTGGCTGTATCCTCGTGCGTGATTTGAGTGACGCGAGCCTGAAATATAACGTCACGGCTAGTTACGATCAGTATCGTCTCAAACAGTTTACGCCTGTCACGCCGATCAGCTGTCGGAACAATCCGAATGAGCCACGGTGTCAAAATTTAAGTACGAATGACGCGAACTTATTGGTCAAGGTCAACGTCGATCGTGATTGCGCGCAGTGGCTCGGATGCAAGAGCGCGGAGACCGTGTTTGATGGGGCGACGCAAAAATATAAGGATGTCTGCACGAATTTAGCATTGTGCGATCAAGCCACGGCAAAGAATGGAGATATCTTCTGCTCACACTATGTTGACCGCACGGCGAAGGCCGAGACGACCTTGCGGCAAGGCGCCTTCTTTGACATCAATCAATACGCGAGCCGTAAGATCGGACTTGGAGAAAAGGATTACGCCGGCTACTCGATCCCACAGGCATTTCAGATTCCGGATTTAGTAAGCACAAAAGTCGCGACCGTTGCATTGAAGGATCCAGCGATTGGCAAAGGGATTGAGAATATTCAATATCGTTACGCGTTGGATTATCGCTTGTCGGCAGCCGTGAA
>CAYGGQ010000010.1:12186-15755 GCA_964349535.1 uncultured Gammaproteobacteria bacterium
GAATGTCGTGCCTACCCAGAACCAGATTCTCCATATCCTTCCTCTTATGTTTTAGATTGGAATACCGCAAAAAACCCGGCGAAACCGTTGCAGAAATTACAAGGATACACGGCGTCGAATACGTGTGAGCGTGGTGAGGACTGTGCGTGTACCTATAAACGCGTGGATTATTCGGCCGCGGCTATCACCAAGTTTTACAACAGCCTGTCGCCGTCCGTATTGCCGGGTTTATGTCAGGGAGGGCCGCGCGAAGGGCAGTCCTGTTTGCCGGATACGATCTTCAAGTTGCCGCAGGTTGGGTCGGCGGCTGACGCAAACAATCCACAAGTGAGAGCGGCGGAAGGTTCAAATGCCTCGCAATCCTGCGGTCCTCCAGAAATGGGCGGTCGTTGTGTGCCGTTTAGCAAGGTTGAGATGGTGCGTGGTGTATTTGGGCAGTGTCTAGAACGTGACACGGCGATCACGATTGGTTCGATCGATTCTGGCAACCATCCGTGTCTTACCTGGAACCCGACGCCCATTCTCTTCGGTGATAAAGATCCGTATCATTATCAACCCACGTCTGGTTATTTGCCGCCGGAAAATTCCGGGCAGTATTACTGCACCTCTTACGCAAGGCCATCCACAAAAATTCGGTTTGAACCAAAAACGTTTTTTGGCCATGATGAAGATCGAGCAAAAGCAAAATATGCTGGTTTGATCAGTAAACTGGATTTTAACGATGATTATCTTTCAGACGCCGAACCATCCGCCGGTGACAAGGCAGCTCTCTTTTTCACGGGAGGTCTTTCGGCGGGTCTGTTACCTCGCGGTCGACAACCGGGAGCCTACCTTATGGATGTAGGTCCCGTGGGGAGTGCGGCAGCATCACAATGTGAATTGATTGATGGGGCGCAAGGATCGGAACTTAACGTGGATGGAGATATAAACGCGCTTGGGTTGGTTCAGGCAGGGCGCGCACCAGACCGTTCTTACACAGAAACGTTTTTCCGAGTTGCCTCCCCAAAGTCGATTAATGAAATTGGATTCTTCAACGTTTCGCCGATTCAAAATTCAAACGGGAAAGGGCGGCTTGGGTGTGGGTATCAGGCGGATTGGGTGAATGGGTTGGGAGAAGTGAACTATGGCGATGAATCAGACGTGGCTCAAAAAGATAAAGAATGGCGAGAGAAGTTTTTGTCGGACTATAACCCCGCGTTGTCGCGTGGGAGTGGTATCGGAGAAACGATTTTAACAGGGAAAGAGGCATCTGCGGCTAATTTTAAGGGTGCCGGCGGTTCAAGTCCGGTTACGGATAACGCACTTGCGCTGAATTGCATGAATGATCCAGGAACTCCTTGTTATTATAAGTATTGGGAAACAGGGTATCGGGCCGACGGTGTGGATCAGAAGTTTAGGGCGTTTCAGAGAGATCGAGACCCTAACTTTGAGTCTGTGCGTGTAGGTCCGGAGTTTAGTGCTTGCACGAGCGAACAACCCTACTTCTCCATCCGCGCGGTGTTTCAAACCGATGCGCGAGCGCTAAAGGATGGTGGACCGCAAGACAAGGAACCTGGGGCTGTTCCCGCGACGGAGGTAAAAGGCTCCTGGTACTTTATGGGTTTTTGGGTGAGTACCTGTGGAGGGCAAACTGGCGACAACCGTTTTATCTACATGTCGGTCGATCAGTACACGGCAGATGTTTGCACGGAGCTCGTCGAAGTTCGGAGTCGTAATTCTAAACAAGATGCCGCGTTTACCGATCGTGTATGGAAGAGCGGCACATACGCGGTACCAGGATCTGGTTTGCAGTATGGCGCGCGTTGGTCGCCATTCTCCAGTGCCTTGAACACGGGTCCTGCAGGTCTTGAACCTCTGTTTCAATCTGGGGGAGCGGTTGCAGGGTTCTCTCCGCTCAAGATCCCTACATTCCTTAGTTCAGGTGTTTCAACGTATTATCGAGAATCGGACTATCCAAAAGATAAGTGGGCGTTTTTAACAAACATCTTTGCTCGCGTGTATCGAGTGTACACGTTTACGGAGACTACGGTGAGCAGGGGAGATAAGGTGTGTTTGAATGGACCGTTTAAGGGGAAGGCATGTACACCGGGGAAAAAAAGCCCAGAAATTTTGGTGGGAGGGCCAAAAGATAAGTCGAGTGATTGTGAATATGTTCCGACGGCTTATGCCTGTGGACCATTAGGTAGCAAACTTTCTTTGTTTAACGATTCAAATTATGGGAGGTGTATTCATCCAACGGATAAATACAATAAAGGTTTCGACGCTGCACGGTTGATTATATGGGAAGAGTGTCAAATAAAGGGACCGGAAGATAAAAATAAACAGCGCCAAGCTTGTTTTGCCGTGAAAGATATCGATTCTACAATTGGGTGTTATCCCATCCCAGCAAGTGTGTGTTTGGAAGGTCCAAAATTTGGTGTGGGTATTGACGATGACCCGGATGTTGAAGTAGATGGGCATAACACGAGAGCCACATACAAAGATCTACATGAGCTCGTGATTTGTGATCCAAATGATCCAGCTGCTGTTTGTGGTCGTCCCGAGCCGCGCTTAACGTATGAATGTGGCCCCGTGGATAGCGGTGATCCGCGATACATCCCCGTTCTTCGTTGTGAGGATCCGAGTGAACGAGGAAATCCAAAACCGAATCCAAATCCTGATCCAGACACGGATAACAATATCTGTACGCACACCCCCGGCTATCACCCTCGTTTAGACCTCTGTCCAAATCCCAGCGATGAATTCTGCGGATTACGTGGTTATGCGCTTCTAGATAACAACTCAAACAATCCTTCCTTGGATCAAAAGCTCCCAAACTACGTTCTTCCTACGGATGTGACGATGGGTCACTATTCTCCGGCATTCCTTGGATTCCAATTTGGTGGCAACGCAGCCGAGAACTTCAAGTACGTCTCCTACTATAACCCACGTCCTCCTCGCATTGCGGCACCAGATGTCCGCGCCTGTCCAACCCCGGGCACCTGTCCGATCCAGCGCTTGGATGCCTTTAATTTTAACGGTCAATCCGAAGGTTCGATGAGCGCGGTCGGCGGACAATTCAAAGCGCAACTACGCTTCTACGGATGGGCGGCGCACGATCAGATGCCGATCCGTGTCGTCAAAGTCGATTGGGGGGATGGTTCCATCCAACAATTGCCAGATGCGCGATTAAAGAATCGTAAGCCGTTCTGTGGCGTGCAAAAAGAATGTAGCGATCCGGTGCGTGGCGCGGGTCTCACCTGTACTACGGATTCAGATTGTCCTCCGGGTTCTGGGAGTTGTGTGGCTGTGGGAACCTGTTCCAAAAAGCCCAACGTGAGTTGTCATACGAATTCTGATTGTTCTAGCGACAAAGCAAAACCGGATACCTGTACCATTCGACCTTTATTCGGCAACAGCGGCGAAGCCTGCGAACGTAGCTACTTTGACTTTACGCATCTCTACACCTGTCTAGATAAGGCCTCGATGGGGAGTATTCCGTGTGTGGATTCGGTGCAAGGAAGCAAGACGGGACGATGCGCACGCAACACGACTCAGACTTGTACGCAAGCGACGGCCATTGCCGATTG
>CAYGGQ010000011.1:0-15079 GCA_964349535.1 uncultured Gammaproteobacteria bacterium
GATGGAGCCTGAGTTTCAGATTCGATTCAAGAAAGGCCGAGAGTTTGGGAATAAGATTGATCAAGTACGCTCGGCTTTCGTGCGAAATCACAAAATCATCGGCATAACGCGCGTAGTATTTGACTTTGAGTTTACGTTTCACAAACTGATCAAACTCGTTCATGTACACATTCACGAGCAGCTGACTTGTGAGATTCCCGAGCGGCAGACCGACCCGGACCCGTCCTTCCGTATGGAAGCTATCGATAATTTGGCCGAGAAGCCAAAGGATATTTTGGTCAGCAATGTGCCGTGTAAGAATAGCTTTCAAAACATCGTGATCGATCGTTGCAAAGAATTTACGTATATCACATTTGAGGACCCAAACGGTCCGGGTGTGGTTTTTGGAAATTTTTTGTGCCATCTTCCTTAATCGGTTCATCGCCCGATGCGTCCCTTTTTTTACACGACAAGAGTAAGAGTCATGGATGAATTTACGATCAAAATACGGATACAAAATTCGATGCAATGCGTGATGGACGAGACGATCGCGGACTTGCGCTTTATGAATGTCGCGTGGTTTTGGGTCGTTTATTTTGAATGGATGATAGGAACCGTGACAATAGGTTTTGTTTTTTAAATTCTGGTGCAACGTCAATACGTTATCCATGAAATCTATACAAAATACAGCAACATCTTTACGTTTCCGTTTTCCTCGTAAGAACTCCTGCCACGACGTGAGCAAGTTTTCTACAGAAATGATATCCTCGTATTTATGCTGCAGCCCTCGACACACACACACACACACACACACACACACACACACACACACACACACACCGGCAACGCTTCTATTTTGCAACGCATCAAAGAGGGATATCTGGTTTGGATGAATCTTGTTCCACATATTCAGAAAGGCGCTCGTTATACTATAGGAACCCGCATCGAAAATAAATTCCTTGATCTTCTTGAATTTGGGTACGCCGCCTATTTTAGCGGAAATGAGCAAAAAGTTGAAAAGATTGGAGACTGTATCTTTCTGACGGACACGCTGAAATTTTTAATCTCGACGGCATGGGAAGGAAAGTTGCTATCGCATAAGCAATTCGAGGAAGTCGCGCTTAAACTTGAAGAGATCGGCAAGATTCTTGGAGGCTGGCGCAACAATTTACATAAAAAGAAAAACAGCCGTGCGCTCAACGAATCGCATGGCTGAAAAGAGACAGTTTCGGAAACGGAACACGAAGAGGTTCTTGGAATTCCACTTCTTGTCAGGTTTCGCCCCGTTGTTGTTCAGCCACGAACCATCCTCATTACGTTCAACGTTGAAGACGTTCGGATTCCCGTCGGGATCGGTTTTGCATGGTGCGCCATCCGGATCACGGCTCTCGTAATCCGCCAACGAGCGGAGACGCGGAGCTGTATTTTATTCGCGATCAAGAATCGCCGAGCACGCCATACCAAGTGTTTCTTTTTGAAAAGCAAGACACGAACCCTCTCCGTCAAGTCATAACCGGACGGACTCTCAATCCGCGCCTGCTGGAAGAGCCTCGAAAAGCCGTAGCCGTTCGATGAGCTCAACCGACAAGAAGTATAGGGCATGATAGTCTCTCGACAAAGAGCGTGTTGCGAGCTATTCTGGAGGATAGCTTCATATGTCACCAAGTATTCACGTGTCGCCATCACCTGTTCCAAAAGCGGCATGGTCCGGACGTTCCTGGTGGATGGCGTGTTGTGGGGGCTGTTGCTTGTCTCTCATCGTGCTTGCGATCGGTGGTGCTATCCTCTTATACTGGACGGGAGGAAAGATTGAGGGAAGGCCAATAGAATCTTGGCGTCAATTGTTAACAAAACCATCACGTTAATTTTCATTCCTGACAAAAATATGTTGTTCAAAAAAGGAATTTTGTTTTGTGTGGGATTGGTAGGAGTGGTGCTTCTGGGAGCTGGATGCGCTTCCGGAAATGAGACGGGTTCTGGGACGTTGACCGATGCCATGTTTGTCGGTCTTGATCCAAAAGCAGCCGCGTTAAAGGTTCAATTTCAATCTGGTGACGGATTTGAATTACAGCAAACTTTTTTTGGTATTGGTTCTTTTTTAGCGACGCTTAAAAACTCTGCCGAAGGTCAGCGCGTGATTACGATTCAAGGCTATCAACCCCAACGGTCGGCGGATATTCGTTGGTCAGCAGAAGTGGAACGGGAAACAGAAGCTTCTAAAAAAGCACGCGAAGTCTACGAAAAAGATTTGCGCGAGCATCCTCGCGCCGTAGGTGAGGTAACCCCCACCCCTCCTGTTGCCGTGATCGAAAAGATCGTGGCATCCGGAACTGTGTCCGAAATTGATCTACGGGATTCGCACAAACTATTCCCTCCGGCCTATTGGCCAGAGCAGATCTTCCCGCTTCATCATGAAAAAGGCGCGTTGTGGCTTTCGAGTGACGCGTTCCAAGAGTTGCTCAAAACACGAAAAACAAGCCTTAGTTTCGGCTTATTTGATGAAACCGCGGCAGAGGCACTGAAGCGGGTTCGTGATTTACAAGATCTCGTGTCGCGTTTGCAGCGCCAAGCGGTCGACGAAGAAAAACGCCTGGATCCTTTTCTCCTTGAGGCCGATTCAGATTTTGTTGATTGGACGATCAAGGTGAATGGCCGGCCGGTGCAAATATCAGCGATGAGAGCGCGGAATTGGTTTGGGGAAGTCGTGATTCTCAATAATCCTCAAAATCCCCTGATCCTTAAATTGACGATCAATCCACTGCTTGCTGGTGCCGACGGCGCGAATCAAGGGTGGGATCGTTTGAAAAATTTGTTTGGGTACGAAGTGGTGCGTGTGAGCATCACGGAACATGCGGTAACACCTTAAGCAAAGGCTCTCTTACGTGGAGTCTGCGAGGCTGAACCAGGTGGGATAGAGTCGTTGAAAGTACAGGGCGTCGCGTAAAAGACGTAGGCGATGAAGGTGATGTAAGCAATTGACGAGCTCTGGTGGTTGTTCGGGGAGACGAATAATTGTCGTGACATCATCTTCATAGACGGCTTCTAGCGTGGACCAGGTCCATTGGTGTTGGGCGAGTTCAATCAGTAACGCATGCCAAGCAGAAGCGAGTTCGGTTTCGATCGCTTGCGTCGCTGGTTCTGCATCCGCGTCCATGAGATTTTGTTCGATCGCTCGAACGATTTCATTGGCGCGTTTTTGTATAGCTGGATCTTTTTCACGAAGCGCCTGATCGCGCAGCCAATGCGCCTGCAAAATGAGGAGGGAGCGTAGAGGACGTTCGTGGACCCGCCAACTGACCGCACGAATGAGTCCACGGAGAAAACGCAGAGCATCGGAAGTGATAGGCGGAGATTTTTTCTGCAACGCCTCAAGATCCGCGAGGAGCGCTTCTTCAACTTGCCAGAGGCGACAGCCGGATGCGATCGTGCAGAGCGCGACAAGATGCGGATGATGTTCTTGAAGATAGGCCATGACTTGATCAAGGCCGATAATATGTTCTAAAGAACGAGCAGGTGTCATAGGTTAATCGTTGTTGCGCGAACGGCGTGCGTAAATGGTGTCGCGAAGAGGGCGGAGTTGCTCGATTTCTTCGATAGCTTGAAGAGCGTGGGCAGCGTTTGGCAGGTTGAGCACGGTCACGAGATCTTGAGGGTCGAGATTGATACGTTCAAATAAAATACGTTTGAGATCAGTCCAGGTGATGGCGTCGGGTCGTCGTTCACCGCGACCGTTGTCCATCCAGCTTTTGAGATCTCGCCACGCGTCAGCCATGACCCGTTCAATCGCGAGCGCAGCTGGTTCCATCGAATCGCCGAGCAGGCTTTCTTGTAACCCATCACGAATGAGCGTCGCGTCTT
This sequence comes from uncultured Gammaproteobacteria bacterium, assembly GCA_964349535.1. GTDB lineage: Bacteria > Patescibacteriota > Patescibacteriia > 2-12-FULL-60-25 > 2-12-FULL-60-25 > VGLT01. Next base: position 3,838 of record CAYGGQ010000011.1, read on the forward strand.
CAGGACGAATGTGGAGTGGGTGGTTTTTTCCGATGAGTCCTTGAGCTTGCAGGCGAAGATCGTATTCCTTCACAGGTTCATACGTGCGCATGCTAATCGTCTGAATGAGTGCGCGGATGTAAGCAATGGAAGCATCTGGAGCCTGGTCACGTTTTGCGCGTTCGAGTTGATATTGTAAAATATTTTCGAGCGGCCAAAGATCTGGGCTGTAGGGCCATGAGTAGAGGTCGTCGAGGTTCAGACGGTTGTATTCCGGTCGCGCTGTCCGCCAGCTGCTCTGCGTCTCTTTAAGAAACGCAAGAACATCTTCGACGCGGTAAGGCGCTTTCGACGCTTGTTCGTTTCTCGAGAGACCAAGCGTTTCTTGTTTTTTAGAAACACGAGGACCTGCGGAAGCCGTCTCACGTCTCGCGCGAGTGGGCTGCGGTCTTGGATGTTCTAAACGAAAAGAAGAACCAGCAGACATAGTTATTGAAACCGTTGTGGCCATTTTGGATCGACATCCACGTGAAGATCGAGAAAAACTTTGTCGCCTCCCGCGCCCTCTAGTTCTTTGCGCGCATCCGTGCCGATGAGTTTCAGCATGGAGCCTTTCGCTCCGATGATCATTCCTTTATAGCGTTCCTCGGTCGTCCAAACGGTTGCCTCGATTTTACGTACCCCGTTCGGTTGTTGCTCCATTTCGGTGACTTCGACTTTGATCGTGTACGGTAATTCTTGCGAAAGGCGAAGAAAAATCTTTTCACGGATCAATTCTTCCACCCATTCGCGGTGGCCAAGGTCTGTCACTTGTTGATCGGGGTAGTGAGCAACACCTTCTGGAAGAAGCGCAAAGAGTGTATCGACGACACGGTTCAGATCTTGTCGTTTAAGTGCAGAGATCTCAATCAAACCACGTTGTCCAACGTCGATCGTGCGTGCGGCATCTAAATAAGGCTTTTGCTTCGTTAGCAGATCACTCTTATTAATAAGAAGAAGGATCGGAATGTCGAGCTTTCGAAGAAGTCGTTGGATGTTTTCTTCTTCAGCACCAGACTCGCGGGCTGGATCCACGACATAGAGGATCGCTTCAATACCCTCAAGTTGTTCCTCTGCGAGTTTATTTAAGCGCTGTGAAACATGATCTTTTTTCCCAAGAAAAATTCCTGGTGTATCCACGAACACGATCTGTCCACGTGGATCATGCAAAACACCGCGTACCGGATGGCGCGTGGTTTGAGCTTTTGGCGTGACGATCGCAACCTTGGTGCCGACGAGCGCGTTCAATAATGTCGATTTGCCTACGTTTGATCGTCCAACGAGGGTCACAAATCCAGATTTCATTGCTCTATTAAAGCACGAAAAACGGGGAACGAGAATGTCTGGAGACAGAGGAGAGAGGCGAAAGTGTTCATTTCTGTCATCCCGAGCGAAGTCATACGAAGCCGAGGGATCCCTTCTGCGCCTAGGGCGCATCCGCCTTGGGCGGAGAAGGGATCCCTCCGCTCGTCGTCGGACTCCTCGGTCGGGATGACAGAAGATTTTATTGTTCACGAACAAGTTTTGTAACGACTTCCACGTGTGGCGTTTGTGGAAACAGATCTAATGCCTTTAATTGTTCCACACGATACCCGTGTTCTTTGAATGTTTTTAGTTCCTCCACAAGACGATGGAAGTTACAGGAGACGTAAACGATCGTAGAAGGTTTAGCTTGGAGTAATGTGGCGAGCGCTTTTGGATGTAATCCCGCGCGTGGGGGATCGACGATAATCGTGTCGCAAGATTGTTGTTGGATTAATACGGCGAGCTTGTCTTCCACAGCGCCAGATTCCCACTGACAAAGCTCGGCGACCTGATTCCGTTCCGCGTTCTGTCGCGCGAGTTCAATGGCCGGCGCGTCTAATTCAAGACCGTAGACCTGCGCGCCTCGTTTCGCGCAAGCGATGCCAAAAAAACCAAGACCACAGTAGAGATCAAGAATCTTTTTTCCTTTGAGGTCGCCCAGTAAATCGAGAACGGTATTTTGTAATGCCGTCGCCATCCCGCTATTGGTTTGAAAAAAAGAGTTGGGATGAATGCGATAGGTGATCCCGTTGATCATCTCGGTGAGATATTCATTTCCGTGTAAGAGATCAAGTGTTGTCGCGATCGAGAGATCGGTGATCGTCGGGTTTTCGCCAAGATACAACGTTGTACAAAGCGGTGCGAGTCGACGTCGCAACTCCTGTCGCTTTCCTTCATCAAACGCGCTTGCATCTTTTACGACAAGCATAATCATCCGCTCGTCTGTATTTTTGCCAAGGCGAATCACCGTGTAGCGCATCAAACCGGTCTGACGTTTTGCATCCCACGGTTCCAGCTTGAGATCGCGCATCAGGTCACGAACCGTTTGGAGAATGGTCGGGGCTGTGTCATCCAAGAGCAAGCATGTTGAGAGATCAATATAACGATTCCAAGCACCATATTCTTTCAGACCAACTTGTCCTTGCCAGCCGATGACGTAGTCCATGCGATTGCGATAATAAAAAACGTCAGGCGAGGGGAGAACAGATGTAACCCGTTCCATGTGTCCAGCTTTTTCAAACGCACGATTGATCATCGTTTGTTTGAGTGCGCGTTGAGCGTTGTAGTCGAGGTGTTGCCACAAACAACCGCCACCAACACCGGCGTGCGGGCAAGGGGTGCTGACGCGATCAGCAGAAGAGGAGTTGATGTGGTTGAGTTTTCCGATCCACTGACCTCGATCGCGCTTCGCGAAGGTGGCTTGAATATTGTCGCCGGGAGCCGTAAAAGGCACGACAACCGTGCGTACTTCGCCCGGTGTTTGGGGGAGAGGATGGAAAAAAAGACCGCGTCCTTTTTCGTCGACGTCTGTCACAATTCCCTCTAAAACATCGCCAAATTTCATGTCGCCAATGTAGGGGGAAACGGGCTTCTTGTCTAGCATTGACAACCATCGATTTCTATACTACGTTGATGGTACGGACGTTTGACAACAAGGAGAAAATCATGGCGCAAGAACAGAGAAAACTGTTACGTCTTGGTCTCAAGTGGGGCGAGGTGATGCCCGTCGATGAGTTGCGTATCCGTGAGGGAGCCACGGTCGGTGTGAGGCGGGCCGATAATCCTTCCGCGCAATTCGTCTTGATAACACCGGTCATGAAGCAGGAGCAAGCAGCCTGTCTGATTCTGTTTGCGCCGGATGGTGCAGGCTATCGCCTGCGTCTTTCGGACGACGTCACGGGGTTTCGGATGGCAGAGGAGGGGGAGTTTATGGATGAGCAATGGCTGTCGCTCGAGACTCTCGAGAAGACAGGGCGGGCCACACGTGACGGCTCTGCCAGGTTCATCGACCTACTGCCCACGCACGGATCCATTTGGATCGGAACGGTTCAGATTATCTTTCAATTTCTTTCCCCGCGCGTTGTGCGCGCCAAGGAGCCGTCATGAACCCCATGCGTCGATTGATGAATCAGTTCCGTAAGCCGTTGGTTGGCTTGGATATCGGTTCTTCCAGCATCAAGCTCGTGATCACGAGTGGCTCTGCCTCGGCACTCCGTTTGGAGCTGTTCGATGTCGAACCGTTGCCCGAGGATACCATCGTGGGCGAGGAAATCATGAACTCGGATGCCGTGGTCCAAGCACTCTGTGCCTTGCGCGATCGCAATGGATTGCGCGGGGCAAAGGTGGCGCTTGCGACACCGGCCACATCCCAAATGATGCTCAAGCTTCTGTCCATGCCTCTCGAGGCAAGCGCGCTTGAACTCGAGCAGCTGGTGAGGTACGAGGTCAATCATGGAACGGCGTTTCCAGCGCAAGACGCTGGCACCGAACTTGACTACGATTTTCATCCACAGCAGGAGCGTCCTGAAGTTGGGAAGCGCGATGTGCTCGTCCTGGCCGTGCGTAAGGCGCAGGTCGCACAGTATGTGGGTGAGGTTCGTTTGGCAGGGTTCATGCCTATTTTTGTTGAGCCCGAAGTCGTGAGCTTGACAAACGCGCTCGAGCGTGGCTATCCCGAGGTCATGCGCGAGCCAGGACTGTCTTTCATTTATCACATCGGGGCGCACTACACGAGCGTGACCTCGCTGGATAAAGGGGAGATATTCATGGCAACGAATGTCTCTGAAGTAGGCGGGGACATGATCACCGCGAGGCTGCGACAGGAGCTTGGCGTCAGCTTCGAAGAGGCAGAGCAACTCAAGATCACGGAGCCGGACTCCCGGTTGGTGCAAGACGTGATGCAAGGGGTTCTGGACAACATGCTCCTTGCCAAGTTGAGCAAGCCGATCGATTTCTCGATCCAGCAGCGGCATGACCTGACGCCACTCCGCATCTACCTGACGGGTGGTGGCGGTATGATGCTGGCTTTGCAGGAGGCTTTGCAAGCAAGGACGGATCTGCCTGTTGAGCGTTGGGACCCGTTCCAGGGTCTTGATATCCGAGCGGATCGGTTGCCGCCCGGACTTCGGTCGCAGGCCTTCCAAGCCACCGTCGCCTTGGGTTTGAGTCTTCACGACAAGCCCGATCCGAAGGAGACTGCCGCCTAATTTTCACCCCCCGCCGCTTAGAGCTTCGGGGGGTTTTCTTTTTCTTCATTTTTCATTACCATCCATCCGATGAGAACGCTACACCTGATCGCGCATGACATCCGTTCCCGAGAAAACGTGGGGTCGTTATTTCGTACCTGTGATTCACTGGGTGTTGCTAAACTTTGGCTGTCCGGGTATACACCAGCGCCGCCAGATCCAAAAATAGCAAAGGTGGCCCTTGGCGCGGAACAACAGGTGGTGTTTGAACAAGAAACGGACATAAAAAATATTTTTCAAAAATTGCAGAAAGAAGGTGTTCCTATTTTTGCGTTAGAAGTGACACCAGAAGCGGAAGAGCTTTCTGCGTTTCATGCGCCACGGACGTTGGCGTTGCTGCTTGGGACGGAAACTACAGGGATCTCCCCATCCTTATTGTCGCTGTGCGATGGAGTCATCAAGATTACCCAAAAGGGGATAAAAGAGTCGATGAACGTGTCGGTGGCCGCCGCGATTGCGGCGTGGGCGATTTTGCATAAATAAAAAAACGGGCTCCACGAAGTGTGGAGCCCGTTGACCTACGGTAGGCCAAGAAGATTGGTGGAGGCGCCGGGAGTCGAACCCGGGTCCGAAAGTGCCGTCCGCTGCCATCTACGCGCGTAGTCGATGTACTATTTTCGTCCGCAGGAATGCCCGTCGACAAGGCTCTCCTGAAGCTTATTCGCTTTTTTTAATTCCATCGAGCCGCGACGCTCCCGAGGAACGATCCTGCTTTATGACGCCTGGGTCCAGAGTCGCAGGAAAACTCTGGTCAGACGCTCACCTGCCCGCTGTTAGGCGGCGGCGAGGAACGCGGTATCGTTCGCGTTTCTAGCTTTTCCCAAGGGATTTACGAGGTCTTGAGAATCCTCGGCGCGCCAGCAAACGTCCAGTTCACCCTCGTCGATACCGTTACGCCCCCAAAAAGAACTACGGGTGTTGCTCAACCTCGCCGGAACCATGCTTTCTAGATGTGTTTAACTGTACAGATAGTTTTCCTTCTCGTATCGGAGGGTTTTTCGTGCACGTTGTACGCTGCACGCCCGTTGTGGGAACCATCCCGAGTCGGAAAACTTCAGCGAAACAGTCTATGTTGAAAGCATGGTCTTCAGCTCGCGCTGGTGTGTCTGCTTCGTTGGATCCTCCTACGTTTTGTGTGAGATGAGGAGACCCAGACGCAAGAGGCCCTTGCGTCTGGATTTGGTAGATCTGTGTACGGACCGCCATGCAGTGGTCCGCTGCCGTCACCTTAGGGGAGTCCCCAGAGGAAAGACGAGAGCGGATGCATGCGCGGTTCAGGGCCTGCAGACCCTGTCCTTTCGCGCTTAGGCCCTCCAGCCTTTATGCGCGATCGGTTTAGACGAGGTTGATCAGACCTCATCCGCGGGTGACCTCATTGGTCTATCCCTCGATGCCTGGCGACCGTACTCGCCTGACACCGTTCCTCGACGCTCCACGGATCCTGGGGCCTGCATCTTCGACACAGCGACCTCTGACGTCGGGGACGCTGAGGATAGAAACAGGTTGCCTTATCTCAGAGTCTGCAGACTCGGTCCTGTCGCAAAATCTTTCTGCGACCGGTTGAGAGCAGGTTCATTCAACCAGCTCCTTCGATCTCTTCCTCCCTCCTGTACGTCTGTCGGGGATTGTTTGGAAGAGTATCACGACGCGTGGCAGCCGGGACCGCCTTACGCCGTTTTTTAGATTGTTAAGAGTGAGCGTGTCTCACTCGACTTGAAAGCATCACATGCGTGGTGCGTTCGAGTCGAGGTTCGATGCGAAGAGCATCAAACCAAGAGAAAAGTCTAGCCAAGTTGCTGGACGTAGACGTGTTGAGGAATGGCCGCTTCTGCCGCGTCCACCGCAGAGAATTGAGCGATCCTCGCCGCCACCTGATTCCGTTCCACCTTGCGGCAGACACGAATCAGATTTTGGAGGAGGAGCTCAATGTCCTGCGCGGTGCGACCTAAGTCGTCGTTCCACCGGATGATCCGGGTGACGGTCGTGTGTTCGACCGGCGCGTCCTCCCACTCAAGTCCCACCACGACCCGTCCATGCTTGATACTACTCAGGGCGGCGTCAAAGAGGAGCTGAAGTTGAGGGTGTGCCTCGAAGAAGAGGTTGGCACCAAAGGGTCCGCTGATGGGGACCTTTGCGAAGCTGGACATCGCAGCCGTGAGCCTCGTGTTGAGGCATCCGGGACCATCCGCCTGTCCCCAGCCACCGCGCATCCAGCCGCGGTTAGGATCACGAATGTCTGCAAGCGCCTTCTCGAGGATTGACCGAGCCACGGTCATGTCCTGCTTCGCGAGAGCGTCGTAGCCCTCTTTTCCGATGCGGATGTGCCGTGGGTTCATGATCGCTCCTGGGGAAAGTTTTTCAGAGCTCCTTGTCGAAACGGGCATCATTGCACGCTCGACAAGGAAGCTCTGTACGGAAGTAACGGGGGTCCTTTGCGCCGGCCCCGTTCCGCGTTCCTACTCACTCACCGATCTGTACAAACTGTTTTTCGCCTCGTATCGGAGCTGTAGTCTATCCCACGTTGGAGATAGACAGTCCGTCGTCTGCACACCGGTGCAGTTGACGGTAAGCTCCCAAAGCTAGAACCTCAGACACGATGAGCCCCTTGGAACGCAGTTTCCGTCCTACCGGTCACCTATTTTCTCCCGGTCGGCATGATCCGACCTGTTGTTGACTGCTATTGCGCAATACGTGAGCGCCCTATAGGAGCTCGCCGTTCCTCCCATAAGTGTTCGTCCCTCGACCGAGATTAAGGGGATCGTCGGGTCGAGCTTTCGAGCTGAGCTCGATTTTGGATCAAGAGCAGAAGGAAGCTGAGCTTCCTACGTTTGATCAGCGAAATCGAGCTTGGCTTGAGAAGGACGAAAACTTGTGGGAAAAACGGGCGTTTTACCGCTCCCACAAGCCCTAGATCCTACGACAAGTGAGAATCAAGAGCTGATGGGAGGGGGTGATCGATGGATCAATCGGCGGCTTTTCAATCTGACAAGGGACAATCTAACACAACCAGAAAATAATGTCAAGTGCTGGATATACATATAATACTAAAATAGCTAAGATAAGCTAAAAAAGACTCTAAATAGTGTCATATAAAACATGTATAGCTATAAATAAAAATAAGAAATTCTGTCACTCAAAAATCCTGTTGGTTAAGTCAGCTCTTGACAAAACCAGCTTTGTCTGATATAAATAGGGCACAGTAGTACATTTGAGGAGAGATGAAAGCAGGTTGTAGCGGGTCCGTTCCGGGCTTGTGCCTGCACTCTCCTCGGAAAATCGAGAGGAGAACCATCATGATCGGCGGACATTAAAAAATGCAAGTTCAACCTTCTTCAGATTCGTTTTGAAAAGAAAACGAAAATGAGAGATTGACTTTCACGCACGTCCGCTGTAGGACACTCGCTCCCGCAACGCCTCGTGCCTTCTAGTAGCTCAAGTGAAAAAGCAGTACAGAGAATTTTTCACCCCATGATCAGGTTCGTACGTTGAGCCTGTTGAAAGTTTGAGTCGTCGAACTAAGCATTCCCCAAAGCAGGGTGTTTCGCTGTCACGCGCCCGGTAGCAACCGATCGCAAACAGACGAAAATCAAAGTCAGGAGAAGAGAACCACTGTCGTTCCATCTCCGTGACCGCGAAACCCATGCCAAGGGAGGTGCCCATGATCGGTGGCTCGTAGGGCGACGCAGTACGGGGGCAAGGCCCACCCCCGCAATCTTTCCCGCGCTTTGACTTCGGTCGGCGCGTTTTTTTTTATCTATTTTATCTACTGCGTGGGAAACTCACGCGCCGCGCGGAGCGAAAGGTTGAACAGGATACGCATGGTTTTTGCGAGATGCTCGCTTTCAATCACAATCGAGTGCATTTTTCCCGTAAAGACGACAAAAGCGATTTTGTCTTTTCCATACACGGCGATATTTGATTTAAAGCCCGCGAATTCTTCCGGAAGAGTGAAACGATCAGAGCTCAAGGTTTTTCCTTTCACAAGACCAGAGTAGAGACCGCGCACATGCGCATTCGTTTTTCGCATCTCCTCATGCATGGGTTTTAGATCATCCGTGGTGAGCACTTCCCACATGGCGCTCAAGTCTGCAATCTCTTCGTTATTTTTTGAATTGGATATTGTAAGATCGTGAATGATGGAAAGCACACCTTCTTTTCCCTCAAACAACTTCACGACCGGTTTTTCCCCACCGACTTTGAGTTCAAGTTCTGGCAAAATCCGTTCAAGATCATGCATGCGTTCCTTCATTTCTGTCTCCCGTCGCTTGGCGTACGCATGAAGTTTGTCCGGAGGTTCTGCGGCATAAAAACGTTTTTTGCCTTGAAGTGAGCTCGACATCAAGCCGCGCTCTGTTAACGATTCGATCGCAACGTAGATCGCTTGGCGTGATAGCTTCGTCAACTTGGCAAGATCAAGAACGGTACGCGGACCACGTTCGAGAGCCGTCAAATAGGTCTTGATTTCGCTATCCAAGAGACCAAGGGCGCGGAGGATGGGAGAGATATCTTTCATACAGTTGACGATAGTGTAGCGGACGGCATTTTAGATGGACAGGGGGTATGCTCGTCAGGGAGGGGGTTTTCTGTTAGCCTGTCGGACATGAAGTTATCGATCGTGATTCCTACAAAAAATGAAGAATCGTTGTTGCCCAACCTACTCGAGTCGATTCGACGCCAGACGTTTACGGATTTTGAGATGATTGTGGCAGACGCGGGTTCCACAGACCGAACCCGAGAAATCGCGTCTACGTATGGTGCTACGATTGTCGACGGAGGTCTCCCAGGACCCGGACGTAATAAAGGAGCGGCCGTGGCGCAGGGAGAGGTGGTCGTCTTTTTTGATGCAGACGTGGTACTTCCGCACCGAGATTTTTTAAAAGATTGTTTGCAGGAAATGCAGGGAAGAAAATTGGATGTTGCGACCTGCCGTGTGCACGCCCAAGACGGACGACTCATCGATCATATGCTGCATGGTGCCTACAATATGTACACCCTCGCGACAGAGCGTTTTTTGCCTCATGCGCCAGGTTTTTGTCTATTCGCGACGCGTGCGATACACGAGCGGATGAAAGGCTTTGATGAAGAGGTGGTGTTTGCAGAAGATCATGACTATGTGCAGCGTGCAAAAAAGCAGGGTGGTCGCTTTGGCATTCTGCGAGGTCACAAGATCCCCGTATCGATCCGACGCTTAGCGAAGGAGGGGCGTTTAAAACTTGCGCTGAAATATATGTATACAGAGGCGCGCATGATCGTTCGCGGACCCTTTAAGAACAAAATGCCGTTTCATTACGAGTTTGCGAATTTTCAAAAAAAGAAAGAAAAGAAGGGCGAATAATTATGCAGCGCCATATGCCGATCGCGAAGGTGGGGGAGATTCCTGTAGGTCGAACCAAGACCTTTCGATTTGGCGTAGCCAACGGGATCGCGATCAATCAAGATGGAGTTGTGAAAGCGTATGTGAACCGTTGTACGCATATGGGTGGACCGGTTGAGCTCGCGAAGGATCGCGCGGTGTTTCGTTGTCGCTGGCATGAAGCGGAGTTTGATGTGGTAACGGGAGAAGCGATCGAAGGCGAGGCGCCGCGAGGGACACGACTGCAGTCGATCGAAATCATCACAGAAGGCGATCAATTATTTGGTGTGTTAGAATTGCCAGACGATCCGTTCGCGTTCTAATCGCATGATGACTTTTTTTCAACGTCTGTGGCAGGGAGAAACAGATGGACTGACGTCCGCCGCTTTTTTAGTCGGAGCCGCATCGGTTGCGTCTCGATTGATCGGGGTCGTTCGTGACCGTCTGCTCGCTTCTTCGTTTGGCGCAGGCGCGCAACTTGATGCGTATTATGCCGCGTTTCGTCTCCCAGATTTTTTGTACAGTTTGCTCATTTTAGGTGCGCTCACGGCGGGTTTCATCCCCGTATTTACGGAATACTTAGAATCAAAAGGACGTGAAGAAGCAGCTCGTTTAGCGGCCCAGGTTTTTTCTCTGGTCGGTCTGACCATGGCCATCGCGAGCGGTATTTTGTTTATTGGCGCAGGTTGGATTGTGCCAAAGCTCACGCCTGGTTTTGCGGGAACAACATTAGAACAGACGGTGCAGCTGTCTCGCATCATGTTTTTGTCGCCGTTCATTTTAGGATTGTCCGCGGTGATGGGAGGGGTGCTGCAAGCAACCCGTCGTTTTTTTGCGTTTGCTCTGGCCCCGGTTTTATATAATATCGGCATCATCATCGGTATTCTGGTCTTCGCGCCTTCCTATGGGATGGTCGGCGTCGCTTGGGGAGTTGTGTTGGGAGCCTTGCTCCACTTTTTTGTGCAGTGGTCTGTGGCGCGGCAGGCGGGGATGGGGCGACTCGCGTGGCCAACGTTTCGTCCTGAAGGGGTGCGGCGCATCATCAAGTTAATGATTCCAAGAACGATTGGTCTTGCCGTGACGCAGATCAATCTCGTGGTGTTACTCGCGCTTGCGTCATCACTTCGCCCGGGAGATGTGGCTGTTTTTAATTTGGCGAGCAATCTACAGAGTTTTCCAGTGGGTATCTTTGGCATTTCTTTTGCCGTGGCGGCGTTTCCGGCACTCGCCAGAGCCGCGAGTAAAAAAGATGGCGCTCTTCTTCCGATTTCGCGTTTTTCAGCCGGCGCGCGACGTCCCGGTAAGATTGCGTTTCGGCGTA
>CAYGGQ010000012.1:0-1778 GCA_964349535.1 uncultured Gammaproteobacteria bacterium
GATCGGAACGCTGACCGAAGCGGTCGACGCGATTGTGATGGCGCAAAACGCTGGATTCAAAACATCTATCTCGCATCGTTCGGGCGAAACCGGTGATACTACGATTGCGGATTTAGCGGTGGCTTGTGGATCGGAATATATTAAAACGGGATCTTTGTCGCGCAGTGAACGCGTAGAAAAATACAACCGCCTCATGGCGATTGAAATGGAGATGAAGAAATAGTTTTAGCTCGTCTGAATTTTTTCTTTCATGTCCTCAACGATTTTTTGATCAATCGCTTCGATCAGGCGTGCCGCGTCATTGTGGTAGTTGTGTAGAATAGCGCGCACCTTCTCTTTGAAGGTTCGATAGGCCATGTTGATATTCATAGAATAAGACCAGTGTACCTCTTGGTGAAGGCTTGTTCAATTTTTAAAATCATGATACGTTCCGGCTCATGTCGCAGCCTACTTTTTCCATCACGACGTACGGGTGTCAGATGAATAAGAACGATAGCGAACGCATCGCGGGTCTGCTGTCGGGTTTAGGTTTTGCGCCGACAGAAAACGAATCCACGGCAGATTTGATCATTGTGAATACGTGCAGCGTCCGTCAATCAGCGGAAGATCGGGTGTACGGGTCGCAGGAAAAATATTTGGAGTATAAAAAAACAAAGCCAGACATGATTGTGGCGGTCACGGGGTGTCTTCCGGGTCGTGATAAGCAGATGCAATATCGAGATCGCTTGCCAGCAACGGATTTATATTTTCCTACACCGGATATGATCCATCTTCCGCGATGGATCGCGGGGTTGCGTCCAGATTTGGTGAACTCCGAATCTTTGTCAGATGATTATCTCAAGATCCATCCGTTACGCGTACCATCGGCGCAAGCGTATGTGACGATTCAAACGGGATGCAACAAATTTTGTACGTATTGCGTCGTTCCTTACGCGCGTGGCTTGGAACGGAACCGTCCTTTGAAGGATGTGCTTGAAGAATGTCGAGAGCTGGTCGCGCATGGAGTGATCGAAATCACGTTGCTTGGCCAGACGGTCAATTCTTTTATCGCCGTTGATCCAGAACATTTTTCACCAGCCAATCCCTTCCTTCGTCCGCAAAAACCGAATCCGGTGATGGGTGAGAACCACTTTGCGGCATTGCTGTGGGAGTTGAATCAACTAGAAGGACTGCAGCGTTTGCACTGGACCGCGCCACATCCTTTATCGATGACGGATGACGTGATTGCCGCGTTGGCGTTGCCAAAGCAGGTGAATTTTATTCATCTTCCCGTGCAAGCTGGATCAAATGAGGTTTTGCGCCGCATGAATCGCAAGTACACGCGTGAACAGTATTTGGAGGTCGTTCGTAAGATACGAACCGCACGTCCAGAGATCGCAATTGGGACGGACATCATTGTAGGTTTTTCTGGTGAGACGAATGAGCAATTCAAAGAAACAGTCTCTCTCTACCAAGAAGTAGGTTTTGATATTTCATACAACGCACAATATTCAACTCGTTCTGGAACGCTTGGGATTAAATTGTTTCAAGACGACGTTTCCAAAGAAGAAAAACGTGATCGTTGGGATAGGTTGCATGAGTTGATGCAGGAGATTGCTTTGAAGAAAAACGAAACCTACAAAGATAAAACAGTGTCGATGCTGGTCGATCGTGTGGCGAATGGCATGGCAAGTGGAAATTCATTCGAAATGAAGCTAACGCAGTTCCCGTCGACAGACGCAATGCTTATCGGTCAAATCGTGAACGTCAGGGTGACGGATCCGAAGGCGTGGGTGTTG
>CAYGGQ010000012.1:1878-10920 GCA_964349535.1 uncultured Gammaproteobacteria bacterium
CCGAATGGATGCCTCGAGCATTTGTGGTGCTGCAGTTCATTGGGCATGTGCCACCTCTCCTCTGGTCCGTTTATCATCACGGACTGATCAACTTATCAAAGTTTTGTTGACGTGTCAATATCGATTTATTTGACGAAAAAGAGCGTTTTCTGTAAGATAGCCCTATCGTGAGTACGAGACTTCTTGTGCCGCAAGCATCCTCAGTGAACCCGAGGATGGGTAAAAAACGCGCGTTTCCGCGCGTTTTGTGTATTGTGGGGCCAACGGCGGCGGGAAAAACGGTGCTGGGGATCGCACTGGCCAAGGTTTTTAATGGGGAGGTGATCAACGCGGACGCGAGGCAGGTGTATCGTGAATTTGATATTGGGACGAGCAAACCGAGTCGAGGCAAAGCGGAACGGTGGCATGGGAAGCGGATGTTTGTGGTGGATGGGATTCCGCACCATTTGATGGATTTTCTCGCGCCTCAAAAAGTCACGACGGTTGCGGAGTGGCGAAGGAAGGCGATGAAAGCGGTTCGTGAAATTACGGCTCGCGGCAAATTGCCTATCGTGGTCGGAGGAACGGGGCTGTATGTACAAGCGTTAATCGATAATTACAAGATTCCTCACGTGCTTCCACAAGAAGCGTATCGACAGGCGATGGAACCGAAGACGACAGAGGAGTTGGTGGTTTTGTTGCAGCATGCAGACCCGGAAGCGGCGAGAACGGTTGATTTAAAAAATCGTCGTCGTGTCCTTCGCGCACTTGAAGTGGTGACGTTCACGGGAAAACCATTTTCTAAACTTCGATCCAAAGCACGACCCGTGGTCGACGCATTTTTGATTGGGCCAGCGCGAAGCAAAGAAGAGCTGCATGGGAGAATCGATCAAGCGATCGAAAATATGTTCACGCGTGGCTGGGCGGACGAAGTGCGGCGATTGCATGCGCAGGGTGTCCCGTGGGATGCGCCAGCCATGTCTTCGATCGGTTATCGCGAGATGGGAGCCTTTGTTCGTGGGGAAGTGGATATCGTGTCTACCAAAGAAAAAATTAAACGCGCGACACGTCAATACGCAAAACGACAGTGGACGTGGTTTAAGCGAGACACGCGTATTCAGTGGATGCACGAGGAAAAAGAGGCGGAGAAGGGGGTGCGAGAATGGTTGATAACCGAGAGCCAGACAGACTCGACAGGAGGGAAGAGATGAGGTACTGTAGAGGTCATGATATTTTCTTTCTCTAAGTCTTCGGGAGTTCAGGGAGAGCCTACGCAGCGTGGAAAAGGGATCGCGCTCCTTTTTGAACTGATCGAGGTTTTGGCGATTTCCTTGGTGATTATTATTCCGATTCGTTACTTCCTCATCCAGCCTTTCTATGTCAAAGGGGCAAGCATGGAGCCGAATTTTTTTGATCACGAATATCTGATTATTGATGAGATTTCTTATCGATTACATCAGCCGGTTCGTGGGGAGATCGTGGTCTTCCGCTATCCAAAAGACCCGAGTCAGTACTTTATCAAACGCGTGATCGGGTTGCCGGGGGAAACGATCGAAGTGGCTGGTGGAAAGGTGAAAATTTATAACGAGGGACACCCAAACGGTTTGGCACTGGACGAAACGGCCTATTTAGATCAAGATTTTACCGCTGCCACGCAAACCGTGACCCTGAAGTCAGGGGAGTATTACCTGATGGGAGATAATCGTTCGGCAAGTTTGGACTCACGTATTTTTGGTCCGGTGCATCGATCAGCCATTGTCGGCCGCGTGTGGCTCCGTGGCTATCCGATCGACCGATGGAAGCACTTTGCGACACCCGTCTATCCATAATTTCACTTACCTATCCTTCTTTTCCCATGTTTATGCCCGCCTCGAAGCCTAAAGGTCAAACCCCGGTCAAACGCCCCATGATGACGCACACGCCAAAGCCAGTGGTCGAACCGCCGCCTTTTGTTCCCAAAAAAGGGATGCACGCCATTCAGTTGGTGCGTGGCATGCGTGATTTGTTACCGATAGATCAACCGCACTGGCGTCGCGTTGTGGCACAGACGGAAAAGATTGCGGAGATTTATGGGTATGATCGTATCGATACCCCTCTTGTTGAAGACACGTCGTTATTTGTACGCGGGGTGGGTCGTTCCACGGATGTTGTTGAAAAAGAACTTTATAGCTGGGAAACGCCAGGCGGTGAACAACTTTCTTTGCGTCCAGAAGCGACTGCTTCGATTGTGCGCGCCTATGTTCAACACGGCATGCTGAATCAGCCGCAGCCCGTCAAACTTTGGACGCTCGGCCCGATGTTCCGTCACGATCGCCCTCAAGCGGACCGTTTTCGTCAGTTCTTTCAAAATAGCTTTGAATGTATTGGCGATGGAGATGCGGTTGTCGACGCGCAGATGGTGATCATGGCCTACAATTTTTTACAGGAGTTAGGGATTGATGCTACGGTCCGTATCAATTCTTTAGGCACCCCCGAATCTCGCATTAACTATAAAAACGCGCTCGTGTCTTATTTTCGCACCAAGCGCTCCCGCTTGTCCGAGGATGACAAAAAACGGTTATTGAAAAATCCGCTGCGGCTTTTGGATTCTAAAGATCCTGCGATCGTTGAGCTCAAAGCGGAGGCGCCACAAATGGTGGATTGGCTGGACGAAGACTCCAAAGCGCATTTTATGCGCGTGTTGGAATATCTTGATGAAGTCGGTGTTCCCTATCAATTGGATCCTTATCTCGTGCGGGGCCTAGATTATTATACAAAGACGGTGTTTGAACTGTTTACCACGGGGGATGAAGAGGGATCCCAGACGGCGCTCGGTGGCGGGGGACGCTATGACGGATTGATCGAAATGTTGGGGGGTCGTCCAACACCTGCTTGCGGTTTTGCGCTTGGGTTAGATCGCATCGTGACACGTCTCAAAAAGCAAGATGTGACCGCGCCGCTTATCGCGAATCAAATTGATGTCTTCTTAGCCCAGTTAGGTGACATGGGACGCAAAAAGATTTTGGTGTTGTTTGAAGAGTTTCGTAAGGCCGGTATTTTGGTTGGCGAAGCGTTCGCCAAATCTTCTTTAAAAGCACAGATGGAAATTGCCAATCGCCGTGGGGCGAAGTGGGCGATCATCATCGGTCAGAAAGAGGTTTTGGATGGCACGGCTATTCTGCGAGACATGGACGCAGGGACACAAGAAATTGTTGATTACAAGAAAGCAGTGCATGAGATGAAGAAAAAAATGGGGGTCATTACTCATGGGGAGAGTGGTCATAAGGCATAGACTCCCCCGTGACGCGTAAAAGATGATAAACTAGAGCCATGTCGTTAGAGGCGACGGCTCTCGGAACCAATCCCTGGCCCAGAATAAGCTGGGGATTGTTTTTATTGGTCCTGCTAGGAGCGATCGCTGTTGCGATTGGTGTTCCGTGGACGATGGCCACGGGAACAGTACTCCTTATTGCGTTGCTTTGTGCCTGGCGTTTTCCGTACCCCGTCTTTTTTCTTTTTCTTGCTTCGAGTCAGCTACTGGGTGTTGTGGTTTCACTTCCTACGGGGCAACTGCAGTTTGGGGAGCGTGCGTTTGGCGGTTCGATTGATGTTGGCCTTGGGGAACTTGTAGCGGCCGTTCTTCTCGCGGCGTGGGCGCTGCGTATCTTATTGTTGTGGCGTGGACGTTGGGCGGATTGGAAGCCATGGTTGCCTTTTGCGGGAGCGTACGCGTTGTTGTTTGCCGCGCATCTGCTTTCTGCTTTTTCTTGGGCGGCACCAGAGTTCCTTCTCGTGATCAAGTACGCGCTTCGTCCCGTGCTCTTTGTGTATTTGATCTGCGTTGCGTTGCCAGTCAATTTTATTCGGACGCGACCGCAGCTCCATTCTTCTTTGGTGGTGATGGCGCTTGTCGGTGTTTTTTTTGCGCTTGATGGTTTACGATCCATGGTGGATCTTTCAAATGGGTTTGCGTTAAGCCGCGCGCACCCATCGGCTATTTTGGAGGTGGTTCCTTTGGGAGGGAATCATAATGCTTTGGCTGAACTTTTATTATTTGCCGTGCCAGCGGCGTTGGTGTGCGCGTCGTGGGCCGAGACACGACGTCGTCGGCATTTGTGGCTGTGGTCTGCAGGAGGGATGACGCTCGTCGCGCTTTTAACGTTTGCTCGTTCTGCTTGGATTGCTTTGGCCGTTCAGTTTTTGTTTCTTGGAACAACGGTTTGGCGTCCCTGGTTGCGTCGTCATCGTGATTGGATGATGTGGTTAGGAGTGATGGCTGTGCCCCTTGTGGGGGTGATGGCGTGGTATTCGTTGGGTACAGACGTGCAAGGCTCAACCGATGCGCGAGCGCTTGTGCTCAACATGGCTTGGTATCTTTTCCGTGAACACCCGTGGATTGGCGTTGGTGCCGGTACCTTTGTCGAACACGTGGCGCGGGTGACGGCTTATACGATTGATTTTGGTACCGCGATTGATGCGCACGGGTTGTTACAAAAGCTCATGGCGGAGACCGGAATTGTGGGGTTGGCGAGTTTTGGTCTTCTTATCGTTTGGATGACGCGTCATATCAGGCAGGTTTGGCAGGCGCTTTGGTCACAACGGGAAGATCATCGCGCGTACGCGTATCTTGTTGCGGGGGTGTTAGGCGCGTTCGCGTATCAATTATTCGATACGACCTATTGGACCGCACGGTTGTGGTTGCCCGTTGGATTTTTGTGGGCGGCGGGTGCCATTTTTGTGCGCCGTCGCGTGTCTAAAGATCCAGATTTTTTGTCGCCCGCTCTATGAAGTCGCCCCTTGTCACCCACGTCTTGTGGAATTTGGGACGCGCGGGTGCGGAGCGCATGGTGTTCGACGTGGCATGTTTATTACCGGAGCGGGGGTTTCGCGTTCGAGTGATTGCGGCTGCGGGCGGTGGTGTAATGGAGCAGGATTTTCGAGATGCGGGCATTCCTTTGGTGATTGGTCCAGAGGTTGATCATGCGTGGCAACGCGGAAAGACGGTGCGTTTTTTAAAGCGTGAAATGAAGCGAGAACGTCCAGCGATTTGGCATACACATTTAGGAGCTGATATCTGGGGAGGGATGGCAGCACGTCAAATGGGGATACATCCATGGATCATCACGGCGCATGGAAGTATGCAGGAAGAACGTTGGCCGCTTTCGTGGTTACGACGCCGCGCGTATCAACACGCAGATCATCTGGTCAGTGTGTCAGAAGATACACAGCAACGTATCGCGAAACAGGTTTCTCGATCTCCGCAAACGAGTTCCGTGATTCGTCTCGGCGTTGATACGTCCTTGTTCGCGCCACGACCAAGACGCGAACGGGCCGGAGCGTGGCATATTGTTTCCGTTGGACGACTCGTCGAGAGTAAAAATCAGTTGACGTTGTTACGCGCACTCCTCGCCGTCGATGCTGATTGGCGACTGACGTTGGTCGGTGATGGACCGTTGCGCGCCGAGCTTGAAGCATGGTGTTTTCGTCATCGTGTGAATCATCGCGTGGTCTTTGCGGGGAGCGTGGCAGATGTTCGTCCGTTGCTTGCAGATGCGGATTTGTTTTGCTTTGCTTCGCGACACGAGGGGCAGGGCATTGCTGTTTTGGAAGCGGCGGCATCAGGCGTGCCTGTGATTGCGAGCGATCTCAAGGTGTTTCACGAAGCATTTGATGAAGAGTCGATGACCTTTGTCTCATCAGAGGACGTTATTGGTTGGACGCGAGCGATGGAACACGCGATGCGTGATCCTTGGCAGAGTTTGAAAAAGGCGCAGATGGCACGAGAGATCGTCGTTCGTTCTTTTTCGGTTGAACGGATGGTTCAGGAATATGCCGCGTTGTACCGATCGTTGCTATGAAGATTCTTCACGTGAATAAATTTTTTGATTTTCATGGGGGAGCGGAATTTTATTTGCATGGTTTAATGCGAGAGCAGGAACGAGCTGGGCATGATGTTCATATTTTTTCCACGCGCGACCCACGCAACCTATCAACGCGTGATCAGCGTTATTTTGTGGAACGGATGGCGTTAGATCAGCGCGAAGGCTATTGGCAGGATGCGCGTAAAGCGATGAAGTTTATTTGGAATGGAGAAGCGAAGCGATCTTTGAATCGGATGTTGGATGAGGTACGTCCAGACGTGGTGCATCTTCACAATATCTATCATCACCTTTCGTCTTCCGTTCTTGCGCCGATTCGTCAGCGACGGTTGCCTTGCGTTCAGACGCTGCATGATTACAAACTTGCCAATCCAAATTATAGCATGTTTGATCAGCAGGGGATTTGTGAGCATGCAAAGGGCGGGCGGTATTTCAATTTGGTGAAGTATCGCTGTTTAGGTCCGGATGCAGCGTCGAATGCGCTGGCGGCGACAGAGATGCTGTTCACGAAACGGACACAGGTTTACGAAAAAACAGTGCAGCGGTTTTTGTGCCCTTCACGTTTTATGAAACAGACGATGGAGGCATGGGAAGAGCCAAAGGATCAGTTACGTTATGTGCCAAACCCAACGGATTTGCCAAACCAACCTATGCCGCGAGGAGGTGGCTATCTCTTATACGCTGGACGTTTGTCACCGGAGAAAGGACTTGCGTCATTGTTAGAGGCGTCTGCGAGCGTTCCGTCTTTACCGATCAAAATTGCAGGACGTGGTCCAGAGGAAGGACGTTTGAAAGCGTTGATTAAACGGCTGGGGTTGTCTCATGTGGAGCTGTTGGGTTTTCGACCAGTGGAAGAACTTGCGTTGATTCGGCGTTTTGCAGAAGCCGTGGTGTTGCCAACGTTGAGCTTTGAAAATGCGTCAGGGGCGCTTCTTGAAGCGATGGCGGATGGTTTACCTTGTCTTGCGACACGCATCGGTGGCAATCCGGAACTTGTAGAAGATGGGGTGAGTGGAATTTTGGTGACGCCTGGAGATGCGGATGCTTGGAAGTCGGCTTTGCGAAGATTTATCGGTTTACCGAATGCGGTTCGCGATCAGATGGGCCGTGCGGGACGAGAAAAGATTATTAAAAATCATTTGTGGTCCACGCACCTTGGAAGGGTCGAGGTGTGTTATCGGGAGGCGGGGGCTAAGTAAGAGTCGCAATGGTCTTGATGTTTTGGCTTAGATGTGTCATGGTACTCTGATTTTATGCGCAGAACACTTATGGTTATTTCCGCTTGTCTCATGGTCGTCATGAGTGTTTTGCCATCGACCGTCTTTGCTGCGAAAGGAACGCAACGCGCACCAAAACTCCTTAATCTTTTTTTAGGCTATCAGATCAACGATGACGATCCGGCGAAGTTGGCGCGGTGGGATATCGTGGTGCTCGACATGGATCAGCAGTTTCAATTTCCAGAGAAAGTTCGTCGATTGCGCGCGTTAAATCCAAAGGTAAAAATTTTAGCGTATATTAGCGCGAGTGAGATTTCCGACGCGCGCATCAGAGGGGACCGGTCATCGCCAGGTTATAAACTCGCTTCGTCTATTCCAGCGTCTTGGTATCTTCATCATGCGGACGGAAGTCGGGCGAGTTGGTGGCCGGGGACGGCGCTTTTGAACGCCTCGGATTTGTCGCCGACATCGAACGGACAACGTTGGAATACGTTTTTAGGTCCGTTCATTCGTGATGAGCTTATGTCATCCGGCTTGTGGGATGGCGTTTTTTTGGATGCGGCGTATGAAGATGTGACGGGTCGCTTTGGTACGGGTTTAGATCCGGATCAGGATGGTTTAGCGAATAGCGCAAAGCAGGTAGATACGACGTGGCGTTTAGGGATGAGTAAGTTGATCACGAACGTACGTGCCGCGATCGGACCCGATAAATTGATCATGAATAACAGCAGCGCCGCCTACGCATCGCAAGTCAACGGCGTTTTGTTTGAAAATTTTCCACGCTATGGATGGGCGTGGCCGTTTGCGCAGATGCGGGATGTGCTGACAAAAAATCAATCCCCAAAAATTTCGGCATTTAATACAAATACGAATAACCAAGAACGACCAAATGATTATCAGTTGATGCGTTACGGTTTGACGAGCGCTCTCATCGCTGACGGATTTTTTTCTTTTGATGCAGGTGATAGCGGTCATTTACGTACGTGGTGGTATGACGAGTACGATGCGCCGATCGGTGATCCGCACGCCGTGGCGCGCGTCGTGTCTGGTCCAACACAAGGTGCTTATCCAGCAGCATGGTCACGCGAATATCAACGTGGAGTTGTCGTTGTGAACGCGACGAGCAAGGTGGTGACGGTTCCATTAGCAGGAGACTATGAACATTTGACAGGAGGGCAAGACCCGTCGATCAATAACGGGTCGATCGTGAATCAGGTCACGGTGCCATCGCAAGATGGTGTTATCTTGCTGCGTCGCAGCGAAGCGACGGAGATTCGCGAGGCGAGTTATATCAACGGTTCTTTTTTGCAGGTGTATGATTCCACGGGAAAACGTTTGCGTAATGGATTCTTCGCGAGCCGCGCGGATGTTCCGGGTGGTGCCACGGTTTTAACAACAGACGTAGACCAAGATGGTCGAGAAGATGTGGTGTGGTCTATGAATGGAGTTGTCACGATAAAGTTGGCTTCAGGTAAGACGGATACCTCACGTCCGTTTGGTTCGACGTATCGTGGTTCGATCAACATGACGGCCGGGCAAACGGATTCAACATCAGCATGGGAGTTGATTGTGTCGCAGGGTATGAATGGATCTTCGGTTGCGATTTTGAATACGCAGGGGAACGTTTTGCGGTCATGGTTGGCGTATCGTTCAGAATTTCGTGGCGGCGTCACGGTCGCACGTGGTGATTTGGATGGCGACGGGTTGCAGGAAATCGTAACGGCTCCTGGTTCAGGTGGAGGTCCGCATATTCGTTTGTTCAAGACAGATGGGAAGACATGGGCCGGGAGTTTTTTCGCATTTGATAGCAGTGAAACAGGAGGTGCGGCGATTGCGGTTGGAGATGTGGATCGCGATGGTCGTGCGGATATTGTGGTTGGTTCCGGAAAAAATTCGATTCCACGTATTCGGGTGTATGATGGAGGAGGGCGATTGAAGTCGGAGTTTAGCTTTGGTCAAACGCCGACAGCGGCAGCCGTTATTCCTGT
>CAYGGQ010000012.1:11020-15079 GCA_964349535.1 uncultured Gammaproteobacteria bacterium
TGAAGTCGGAGTTTAGCTTTGGTCAAACGCCGACAGCGGCAGCCGTTATTCCTGTTGTGACAGACGTAGATGGCGATGGTCGCGCTGAAATTCTAGTGCCAGGTTTACCTTTTTAATATTATGCCAACAGCTAAACGTCCAACGTCAGGACTAGCCACGCATACCAGCATGGTTGCTTTGACGCCGTCGCGTGCGGTGACGTCACATCTACGTCGTCATTATGAGCGGCATTATCGCGGACGTTTTCGATTTGCGCCGTGGGTGTTTTTGTTTGACATGGCGTTGTTGACAGCGGTTATTTGGTTAGTGATAGCGAATATTTGGTTTCGCATCGCTCCGCCACCGGCTCCCTCGGGTTTGCGACTGGTTTTTTCAGCCGCGCCTTTGGCTGCGGTGACACCCCAAGCTTTGGAGGCAAAGATTACAGCTTCCGAAGCGTCTCACGGTCGTGTTCTTCTTACTTGGGAGTTGCCGCCGAACACGGAAATTATTTCGGCGAACCCACCGCTGACTGTCGATCATCAAATTGATGTAGGTCTATTGAAAAAAGATCAGACGGTGGTTTCACGTGTGGTGGTTCGATTGTTTGCGACACGCGGAGATGAGACGCATATCGGATTTCGTGTCAGGGATGATCAGGGATATTTTGCGGGAGAAGAGACGCGAAGGATAGAGGAGTCCGGTATTGATTTCTATCAAGTAATGCATACGTCTGCCGTCGTTCCCCAGGGAGCGTTTCCTGTCATGATTCGTAATAAAACGGGGTTGCCGATGGATGCGTTGGAGATGAATGGAGACGGTGCGTTGATTGAAGGTGAATCACGTTATTTTCTTCCTGTATTAGGACCGTATGAAAAGCGATTAGTACTTGTGAAGTTACTGCGTCATGAGCCAGTCATACAGCTTGTGAGCCGTGGATCGATCGTGGATCGTCTGTTTATGACAGAATCTATCATGGACGCGGCAGAAGAGGTTCGTTTTACAGGCGATCCACAAGATCCACGACCACAGATCACTCTTTTACCTTCTCAGCCCGGCAAACCAGCTCGGTTACATGTAGAAACGGAGCAGTCCTTCGGTTTAGTTATTTATCATCCCTTGCTTGCGGTAACAGATGGAGATGGAATGTACACAGGAGCGTTTGTTCCTTATGTCGCCTCGACGACGCCTGTAACGATCTTGGATGTAGAAAAGACGACACAGGATTTTGAATTACCTCTCACGGATGCGTCAACAAAAGAAACGCAATGGTATGCCTTTCCCATCCTTTCTTTAGGTGAAGGTGTTGAGTTGATGCTTGAACCTGTTACGGGAGTGATCACAACGCCCTTCACTGTATCCGCTTCTGCTCGTTACTACGCTGCTACCGGTGATCAAATTGGTGTTGGGCCATTGCCGCCACAGGTAGGAAAAGAAACAAAATATTGGATTAGTTGGAAGTTGGGGCCTACGAATGCCGACGTTTCTGATGTAGATGTCCGTGCTTTGTTGTTGGCGGGGGCTCGTCTTACGGGTCGTTATGCGTTGCCGGATGGAGGGTCGATGTCGCAGCAAGGAGAGGACGTGGTGTGGCATTTTTCATCTTTGCCAGCATCTCCGCAAGGAGTCACGGCAAGCTTTGAAGTGAGTTTGACGCCAAAGGCTATCATGCGAGGTCATGAAATTTCGTTGGTATCACCAACGCGAGCACAGGCTACGGAAGATCGAAGTGGTGTTTTATTGGAGGCGATAACGACAGAGGTGGTGACGACCGCGTTGATTGGGGATGAGCGTGCGCAGGGGAAGGGAGTTGTGAGATAAAAGATCTGGCAAATAAGTATCATCGTGGCGGCGCAATTCATTGCGCCTGTCCCGATTCGTCCACAGTACTGGCGTGATGAATCACGCCGCCACAAAGAAGGCGGGAGTAACAAGACGGGCGAGGAGTTGTTACATAATCAGCATCGCATCGCCAAAAGAGAAAAAGCGATAACCATGTTCAATTGCATGTTGATAGGCTTTCAATATCCGTTCACGTCCAGCAAGCGCAGACACGAGGACGATCAGCGTGGATTTTGGTAAATGAAAATTGGTAAGCAAGCCATCGATGACGCGGAAGGTGTATCCAGGAGTAATGAAGAGTTTGGTAAAACCGTTGAAAGGCTTGAGGTCGCCCGTTTGTGCGGCGCTTTCCAGAGCGCGGACTGTTGTCGTACCCACCGCAATGACACGACCACCTCGCTGTTTTGTTTGTTGAATCGCATCAACGGTTTCTTGTGATACCTGTAACCACTCTTCATGCATTTCATGTTCCGCAAGCGTCGTGCTTTTCATGGGACGAAATGTGCCAAGACCCACATGAAGCGTCACGAACGCAAGCCGCACGCCCATCGTTTCAAGTTGAGCTAAGAGAGGCTTGGTGAGATGAAAGCCCGCCGTTGGTGCTGCGACAGAGCCACGTTCTTTTGCGTAAACGGTTTGATACGCCTCGTCATCTGCGTGGGATTCGATATAAGGAGGAAGGGGAACTTGGCCGATAAGATCTGTGAGGGTGAAGATTTGATCAGCAGAGATGCCGAAGTCTAAGGCGATAGTTCCGTCCTCGCGTTTTTCAGTGACCGTCGCCGTCAGATGATCGGTGAAGCGACAAACCGTTCCTATCTCTAAAGCACGTCCCGGTTTTGCGAGAGCAAGCCATGTTGTGGAAAGAAGCGGTCGAAGGAGAAAAATCTCGATCTCTTTTTTTGTCGGTTCCACGATCGCCGTCAAGCGTGCTTTGAAGACGCGACTATCATTGACGACGAGAAGATCACCCGCGCGAAGATAGCGTGGCAAGTCAGCAATGTGTTGATCGGTGAGAGTGTCGGCGGATCGATCCACGACGAGGAGTTGAGCCGCTTCTCGGGGCTCCATGGGCGACTGGGCGATGCGATCCGGAGGGAGTGGATAATCAAATAAAGAGGTGTTCACAATGGAAGAGAGGATAGCAGAAAAATGCGGGATGTCTAGCCATGGTTGACAGCTGTCATCTTTTTTGGTTAACTTTCCCCGTCCTTTGGAGACCACGATGACCCAAAAACGGAAGATATTGTGGTTGGAACAGCACAAGTCGTACGTGGAAGCACTCGTCTATATGTTGAAAGAGGGAGGGTTTGAAGTGCAAACCTGCACCTCCATTGCAGAGGCGATCGTCCATCTGGAACAACACGGCCCGCCTGACCTGTTGATCTATGAGAATGCCCTTCCCATTTTTGGGACGGAATATACGCTGGCAGAGACGGATCAGGGGATGCGTGCTGGTGAGGTGTTTGTAGCACGCTATGTCCGTCGTCATTATCCAACGCTCCGCGTTTGGATGGTCACGACCGCTCTCGCCCACTCTGCCACCGTCAGAGCCGCGATACGTCCCGAGGAATACTCATGGGCGACCAGCAAGTTTGATCTTCGTCCTTCGTACATTGTGGGCGCGGTGAAGCGCATTCTGCGCGTCCCCTGACAACCATAGAACTCAAAACCTCGACGATCTGTCGGGGTTTTTTTGTTGGTCGAGGAGAAAAAAAGAAGACGCTTGTGGGCGTCTTCGAGAGAGATGAGGTCATTATTTCACGATGTGCAGATGGAGTTTTCCCTGTTGGGGAGGGTCAGTTGTTTGTTCACCGTTTTCCCAGCAAGGGAGGAGCGCGAGGAGATTACCCCAAAGTGCCCAATTCGTCTTGCGTTCAGCGTAGTCTGAAGGGAGCTGAACAGGATCTTCTCGAATGCCTGTACAGCCCTTGCCACAGGCCACGCAGTAGACGCCAACAATGCCTTTGAGGGGAGCAACGCCTGAACCATAAATAACGTAAAGGAATTTGTAACAGACGCAGTAGTAGGTCGAGCCTGGCGGCTTAAACTGATGAAAGAGAAAACCGAGTTGCGTGAGCCGCACTTTGATGGAGGGCGTATCAACAGGTGGCTGTGTGTCTTCGGGCGTATGGTCTGGTCTGGCTTCAATGGATCGAGCGTCAGTAGCCGCTCTCTTTTTGAGATAAGCAACTCTGATTTCACCCCCGACCGCCAGTAGGATCAAACTTCCAAGGA
>CAYGGQ010000013.1:0-9189 GCA_964349535.1 uncultured Gammaproteobacteria bacterium
TTGTGAAAAGAACGTTGATTTCATTACCATACATCCTCCGCCCCGTCAACCACTTTTTCCCCCGTCTCATTCGACTCTTTTTTTGCTTTGTGTTTTAATGTTGGTAGTTATTATTAAAATCTCTATGTCCTATACCAAGTCTTCGTTGTTAGCTCTTTCCGTACTCATGCTCGTTGGTGCTGGTTGCGCCAAAATGCCGACCGCGGAGGAACGTACCGCCGCGCAAGCGGAAGCGCGCACGATAAAAGTTGGTTCTTATGTCGGCTACGAAGGTGAGGATGGGAAAACATATTCAGCCATTGTCACGGAAATTAAAGCAGATGGTCAGGTGGAAATTCAATATGATGATCAAAAAACAGACCTTGCCGTGAGTGATTTAATCGTATTTCCAACATACGAAAACGTTTCTGTCGGCGACAGTGTGAAAGCGGCCTGGGAAGACGGTCTTGTGTACACAGGGAAAGTGATCGCCAAAGAAAGCAGCGGGATCCGGATTCGTTGGGATGACGATGGCAAAGAGGACAGTGTACCTCAAGGAAGATTCATCAAGCTCTAGCAAAAAATAAAACGCCCCGAATTCATCGGGTCGTTTTATTTTATAATCGTTTCAGAAAAGGGCTCCCATAGCGTACACTGTACGCATGGCCCAACTGGATGCTGCACAGCCCGCGCCATCAGCCCCAAGACCGGAACCTGTCGTCGTCGGTTTTCCGCTCGATCTTCCCGGTCGTTTTGGTAGTGGCTGGACCGTGGCAGGTGCCGATCGTCGAGGCAACGTGATTCTATCAAAACCGGCCGGACAAAGCGGGCTCACGACGATCACGATCCCTCCAGACGCGTACACAGCCATCAAGACGTCGCGTGCCAACCGCAGAAAAAATAAACCGTTAAAACAACTCACGCAGATCAACGAAATTCCTCCGGTGCCTGATAGCGATCTACGGGTGCTGGGTTTTGACAGTTCTCAACCTGGCAGACAAATAATGGTGCTGGTAGAAGGGAAGGTTGACGGAACATTTGTAAAACAGTGGGTCGACGCCAAACTGCTGAACAAAACCAATTTCGCGAACGATCCTTCTACCGCCAAGACGGAACTGCTCAAAGGTCTCGGAATGGAAAAAGCGGTGGAACCAGAGAAAGAAAAAACAAAACCTACGCCGCCGTCCCCAATCACCCCTGCAAGCACTGTCGAAGCACCTACAGAGGAACAGACACAGGAAGATCTATCGGATAACGATCAGGAGGAGGAAGACCCAGCCGAAGAAGTTGACGTCGCAACAATAAGCGACGAGGAACAAAAAAATGAAGGCATGGACATCGTCGATAATAGTGGCAAGACCGTTCGCGCGGCTGCCTCGTCTCTTGGTATTCCTTTGTCTGCTGTAGAAGAATCCCGTGAAACAGAGACCACGGAACCGATCGAACTCAATGAACAAGATATTGAAATTATTGAACAGCGCTCTGGCGATCAAGCAACGGCTGTCACGGCATCCGCGACCGCAGCCGCACTCAAAACGATCTCCGTTCCTTTATCCCCGCCTCCCCTTCCTACGACGCAAACTGACAAAAGCGTCAGCTATACGATTGAACTCTTGCGCACACGTGCGCAGGAAGCTCAATCCCAAGGGCGCCAAATTGATATTTCAGCCGTTTCAGAAATAGCCATCGACAGCGGTACGATTCCCACAGTGCCTGCTGGATCGATCAAACTTTCTGCTACTCCTGCCTCCAATGAAATCACAACGACGGCAGACATCACGGTCTCCGCCTCAACCCAAGGGACGTCCGTCGATACCACGGCGATCGCCCTCACAGCCGCACAAGCCGCGACCGCAGCTATCAACGCAGAGGTAGCGCAAATCGATAACGAGGTGCAAATCATCGATCAACAACTTGCAGCGATCGACCAGCGGGGACGCGCGTCCATGTTGTCAAACAGCATCCCGCTCGATCGTCCAGCAGATCAACCACGTCAGGTCTTACAATCAAAACGTGATGCGTTAATGGGTCATCGACAGGAATTAGGGCAACAAAAATCGACGATTCAAAACAATGTTCAGTCAATCCAAGCAGGGGGTGGCGATGAGGCGGCACTGCAACAACTCACAAAAAACGTACAAAGCGTCTCTCTCGCGCATCCACGCAACGCCGTACTCGGTCAGGCAGTCCGCACGCTCAATACAGGGTCCCGCATGCCCATGAAGGTCGCTCTTGGCGTGCCTGCGATTCCTGCCGCACGAGGACGTTCGACGGGCAACGCGACAAACGTCGTCCAGCAATTAAAAGGAAAGATCAGCCGACCGGTGATGCTTACCGCAGCGCTTGGAGCTAAACAACAGCTCGATCGACGGTCGCGTGAACGCAACAAGGACGACTCGACGCTGTCGGATACCTACAGCTCCACTCTCGATCGCGCGGGCGGCTCCAATCGTTCCCCTATTTCCACCATTCCACAATCGTATACGTCGGCGAATACACCCGATCAAGAAGCGCTCGAATTAGATAAAGACATCCTCCAAAGCGATCTTCAGGCCTCTCAAAGTATTCGCGGGAAAGAACGACAACAGCGCGAGAGCGTCGTCTCTTTGTTAGGACCAGATTCATCTGCAGGACTTGCATTGGAACGAGCGGACGGTGGGGGCGAGATAGAACTGAATGAGAATGACTTTCTCCCTGATGAGAGTGGAGCGGACGGACGCCGACGGTCGCCAGATGAGGATGTGGTTCAAGAACCAACCACCGCAGAGGACTACGCATCCACGCTTTCCTCTTTACAAATGGCACAAGCGTTGGAGGAACAACAAGCCGCAGACGAAGAGGAGGCAGCTCAAGCACAAGGAGCCTCTCAACAGACGGGTGGTCGCAAAAAAAATATTGCGGAGCTTGGCACACGGTTTATTGCTGACATGGTCGAACTGCCAGAGTCCCTCATCTGGATGAACATTCGTCTGATACGCTCGTTCATGAAACACAAAGAGTCCCCTCTGACAAAGGCTGTTCCTATTTTAAGCAACATCACGGGTGTTGCGGATCATTGGGCTGAAAAAGGCTGGATCATGTGTCTTGATTGCCTGCTCTGCGTCGGCTGCTTGATCATTTTTTTGATCATGTTTATGTTCTTCCTTGCACTCTTGGCTCCTTTTCTTGCCTACCTCGCTGCCATCGCCAAAGCAATCTCCTGGATTAAGGGTGTCGTTTCTTAATCAACGCTTGAGTGGTATCATGTTCTTGCTTGCTTTATGGATCCACGCCTCAAAAAGGTTCTCGTGATTGCAGCCTTCATCTTCGTGACGGCCGGTATCGCCTACTTGCTATTCCGTGTTTTTTTTCAACCCTTTGCTCCAGGAAGACCTGCCACGATCCCAGGCAGTGGACTCCCGGGAGAACTCCCGCTTTCTGGTAGTGGTCAACCATCCGTCACGGGTGGTGGCGGTACTGGTCCAACAGGTCTTCCAAGCGCCACGAGCGTCCAACCTGGAGTCGTGACCCTCCCCACCAATCCTACGACCTCGCGTTCATCAACGCTGACACAAGCGGTCACGCGTAATATCTCTATCAGTCCTTCTGGTGCTGGTGTGCGTGCTTATAATCCCACGGAAGGGAAATTCTATCGGATTGCGGATGATGGAACCTCCGTCCCCTTATCAAATCAAGTTTTTTATAATGTCGACAAGGTGGACTGGGGCAAAAGTTCAGACAAAGCGATCTTGAGTTATCCGGATGGATCAAAAATTCTTTATGATTTTAACACCAGTCAACAGGTCACACTCCCTAAACACTGGGAAGACTTTGATTTTTCGCCACAGGACGATCGTATCGCTGCAAAAAGCGTCGGCAACAATGAAAATAACCGTTTTTTGATTACCGCTAATCCGGATGGCACAAACGCAAAAGCCATCGAAGACCTTGGCAACAATCAAGACAAGGCACACGTCAGCTGGTCGCCGAACAACCAAATCGTCGCCTACTCCTTTACGGGTGATCCGCTTGGGTACGATCGACAACAGGTGCTGCTGATCGGACAAAACCAAGAAAATTTCAAAGGGTTGATCGTGGAAGGCCGCGGGTTTGTTCCCAACTGGTCGCCTACGGGAGACAACTTGCTTTATAGTGTTTATAACTCGTCCGAAGGTTATCTGCCCAAGCTTTGGGTCAGCGGCGCCTCTGGCGACAACATCAACGGCAATCGTCGCAGTCTCGAACTCAACACGTGGGCGGACAAATGCGCCTGGCAAAACGAAACCTCCCTTGTGTGTGCCGTACCAACGTCGCTTGAAGTCGGCTCTGGCTTACAACGAGATATCGCGAATGACGTCCCAGACAGTATCTACAAGATTAATCTACAAACGGGAGAAAAGTTAAATCTTGGCGTCCCCGTTGGGAAGCCTACGGTTGGCCAGATGACCTTGTCGAAAGACGGAAAAGCGGTCTACTACACCAACCTCTCAACCGGCGCGTTAGAGCGATTCGCGCTTTAATCACACGTCTCGCCTATGAATCGTCAACGCATTATTCTCCTCTGGATTCTGGTCAGTTTTTTTGCGTGTATCACGATTCTTTTTGTGTGGGATAAAATTCATCAGGCGCAAACGCACTTTGCGGGCGGGACGAATCCTGATGCCGAACGTGCGACATTACCACCCATGCGTCCTCCCACGACCAGCGACGCACCCAGTCGCGGGAGCGCTGATCGAAAAGCGTTGGTCATCGATGAGTACGCCGATTATACCTGTCTCTATTGCCGCATCACCGAGCCAGAGCTCTTACAAGCGATGGCACAAAGTTCCGTTCCCGTACGACTCGTCTGGCACGACCTTCCTGTTGTGACGACCCAACCCGATGCCATGACGGCCGCCTTAGCTGGGCGTTGCGCGAAAGAGCAGAATAAATTTTGGGAAATGCACGACGCGCTTTTTTTAACGCAGTCGTTTGATACCGCCTCTCTCATTGAGCTTGCGCGCGCCGAGGGATTAAACGCTGATATATTCAAACAATGTTTAAACTCCGGCCGTCACCTCAAGGCCATTCAACAAGCGGTCACGGTGGCAAAAAATCATAATATCCGAAGCGCCCCCACTTTTTTCATTGGTTCCACCTCTTACTCGGGCTTTATGAATACCGCCCAATTTTTGGCGATCATTCAGCAGGCCGCACCGTAATCCATGTCTACTGTTGCGCGCCGCGTACTCCCCTTTGCGATCACCGCCATCCTGATCGGCTGGTTACCTATCGTCACGCACGCACAAAGCGCGAACAGCTCATCAACAGAGGAGCTCAATAAAAAAACACAGGACGGGGTCATTAGAGCCCCTGAACTCGGTATAAAAATTCCCGAGCTCAACCTAGTCGACATTCCAATAAAAGATGGTCAAGTTTCAATCCCATGGTTTGCTCAATACATCAGCGCCGTGTATCGCTATCTCATGGGCGCGTCGGTGATCGTCGCGATCATCATGGTGATGTATGGGGGCTTTCGTTATACCATGGGCGCGGCCATGGGCGACGCCAAGGCTGGTAAAAAAATTATTACAGATGCCATCATGGGGCTCATCGTGCTTATGGCGGGCTACGTGATCTTGGAAACCGTCAATCCACGGTTGGTGAAACTTTCGGCGTTAAGTCCAACCGGTCCCGTCGAAGATGAAAACGCCGCCTATGCCGATCGAGACACGGATGATCGTGATGGAGGTGGCGGAGCCGGAGGAGGTGGGGGCTCACCGCAAAAAGTCAGCCAAAATCTCGAAGGTCTTTTTCGTGCCTACGCCTCCTGTTATGGCTATGACTGGCGTATTCTAAAAGCCGTGGCCATGATTGAAAGCAGCCTCAATCCAAACAGCCAGGTCAAATCTGGAAAATATCAAGGCTTGTTCCAATTTAATGGCGAAGCCTGCACCAGTCTCACGAAAAAATATCCGTCTTCGCTCAACCTCGACTGCGGCAATCTGAAAGATCCTGAAACAAATACAGCCGCGGCTGCCGTTCGTTTTAACTGGAGCTTAGGCGTGATTCAAACAAGATGCGCCTCTCAAAACATTACGCCAGAAGAAATCATTCATTTGATGTACGTTGGCCACAACAACGGCCCCGGGGTGATGCTCTACGCACTCGACCACGGAGGATGTAAGCTGTCGGAACAGCCCGCTGCCGTGGCCGCCTACTCGACGGATTTTAAGGCGGGCGACAAACAAAGAGAGGACTACGCAAAAGACGTCCCGCCAGAATATGCCATTCAAAAATGGAGAAAGGGAGATGAGGTCGTCGCTGAACTTAAAAAAGACGGGGTCACGGATCTCTATCCACCCGATGGGATGAACGATGACACCTGCCCCCGTTTGACGGGCATACGCGCGCTTGCGCCATAACAGTATGATGATTTCTCGCATCCTCAAAAGCGGTTTTGTTCTCCTCGGTCTCGCAGGTTTTTTTCTTAGCTCAACACCAGCCCTTGCGGCAACGCTTTGTTGTAAATGTGCCAAAGGAGCGAGTAACTATTGCGTCAATAATATTACCGATGTTGGTTCTTGTGCTGATGTCGCGTTAGGCAGCGCGGAGCTCAACAAAATTAAAAGCGGAAATGAGGATGCTTTTACCGGATTTGGCTGCACCGAAACCTTAAGTGACACAGACTGTCGCACGATCGACCAATCCGGTCGCTGTACCGAGGCACCAACAAGCCTCCAAGGCTTACTTCCCGTACTGAAAAAATCCATTCAGGATGATCAACCTGCCCGCATCATCGAATCCAGCCCTCCAATCCTCGGCGTGCCAATTCCGGATCTCACCTTTGGCAAGGTTCGCCAAGAGGGAGAGTATCTCGTCATCCCCTATCTCGCCCAATACATCAGCGCCGCCTATCGCTATCTGATCGGTGCTTCTGTGATCGCCGCGATCATCATGGTCATGTACGGCGGATTTCGTTACACCGTGGGTGCGGCGATAGGTGACGCCAAAGCAGGAAAATCGATCATCAAAGACGCAGTCATGGGTCTAATCATCTTGCTTGGCGCTTACGTTATTTTAGAAACGATTAATCCAGCCACGCTCAACCTCACCGCATTACGGATTCCTCTTGTGGAGAAAGTGGAGCTGGAGGAAGAGGGTGACGTAAACCCAAACCCACAGCCTGTGGAGGAAAGCACTCAATCGGATGGGACGGCTTGCACCGAACCAGGGAAAGCTTGTTCTGACGTTGAGAGTTGCAAAACGTTGTGTGCAAAATCTGAATCGGAAAGGCCAAAATGTAGCCCAAACGTCGCTGATCCTTCCGCAGTCCGCACCATCCCAAGCGGTGATGGGGTGCTGAATACGAGTGGAGCAAAAGCAACGCCTGCCGTACTCGCCGCCATTAAAAAAGCGGGGCAAGCTGCCGAAGCCCAAGGATATTCAATCGTCATCACGTCTGGCTATCGTCTTTTTTCAAAACAGATCGAGTTGGTGTGTAGCAAGGTAAAAAGTGGCAAACAAAAAGAGATTGATAAAATTGGCCATTCGGTTGCCTATCCAGGCGGATCGAATCACGGTTCCGGAAAGGCGCTTGATGTTCAGTTGAGAAAAGGCAATGACATTCTCGTCTGCAGCGGGTGCTGGGAGCCGCAGAATCAAAGCAAGTATAAAGTTCCTGCGGAGGTCCTGGCCAAGATCATGACCGATGCCGGCTTCCAACGTCTTTCATCAGAAATCTGGCACTTTGAGCTTGGGACGTCAAACAGTTGTCGCTGTCAATATCCAAATTGCCCGTTTCCGCCAACCTGCTAAGCTAGAAAGATCATTTTATGTCCAGCTCTAAAAAACCGGAGGTTATTTTTACGTGCGCCGATTGCGGCGCGCAGTTTCCTAAATGGGCTGGGCGCTGTACCGAGTGCGGACATTGGGGCACGGTGTCGCAAGAGGCCGTGACAGTCACGGCCGCCGACCGTCCACGCGCCTCTGGTGGCAAAACCCAGTCTTTTGAAGGACTAGGGGCGCAAACCTCTCATCAAACCAAACCTACAGGTCTGGCTGTATTTGATCGTCTTTTGAGCGGAGGTCTTGTACCAGGGTCTGTCACGCTGCTTGGCGGCGAACCGGGTATCGGGAAGTCGACGTTGCTTGCCCAACTCGCATTAGTGTTAGCTGGTCAAAATCAGTCGATTCTCTACGTCACGGGTGAAGAGTCCCCCACGCAAGTGCTCCTCCGACTCAAACGTCTCACGAACCGTCTGCCAGAGCGTCTTTTATTTCTTGATCAAACACAGGCAGATGTTGTGGCCGCGACCATCGAAGAACAAAAACCTGCGCTCACGATCATCGACTCTGTCCAGACCTTGCGATTAGCCGGCGTTCCTGGTGAAGCAGGCAACCCCTCACAGGTGAAAGCTTCAGCCGCGGTCGTGAGTGAGGCTGCCAAACGCAGCCATGCGCCTGTCATTCTTGTTGGTCAGGTCACAAAAGATGGTGATCTTGCTGGACCGCGCCTCCTCGAACATCTTGTTGATACGGTCATGATGATGGAAGGTGACCGCGATCAGGTGATGCGCTTGCTCCGCGTCCTCAAACATCGTTTTGGTTCTACCGAAGAGGTCGCCGTGCTCTCGATGACAGAAAATGGCCTCGAAGAAATCCTTGATCCAAGCTCCGCTCTCATCGCGCATCGACCAACGGCAACGCCGGGAACGATCATCACCTGCCTTGCCCAAGGTTCACGACCGATGCTCGTTGAAATTCAGGCACTCGTCACCCCCGCGGGCTATGGCACGCCCATGCGTCGCGCAACGGGTATCGACACGAATCGTCTCAACTTGTTACTCGCCGTCCTTGCCAGACGCGCTGGCGTCAACTTTGGTGATCAAGATGTTTTTGTGAATGCCGTTGGTGGGATTGATGCCAAAGAACCAGCGACAGACCTCGCGATCTGCTTGGCGCTTGTTTCCGCAAAACTCAATCTTCCCTTGTCCAACAAAACCGCCGCCTGGGGTGAGGTCGGCTTATCCGGCGAACTCCGCCCTGCAGGTCGAACGTCGCTACGTATAAAAGAATGTGTACGACTTGGATTTTCCAACCTTATCTTACCGAAAGATGGAACGGACTTAAAAGAGACAAACCTCGTTCAACTCCAAAGACAGACAGTTCTGAGCGACGCATTGAGAGCAGCTGGGCTTGGAAAATAGAGCCTATTTTTCTCCCCTTTGTCATCCTCGTGCGTAGACACGG
>CAYGGQ010000013.1:9199-13969 GCA_964349535.1 uncultured Gammaproteobacteria bacterium
CAGTGCGACAGCACCAGACTTAAAGGAATCCCTCATGATTTATTTGCGCTGGTGCCGCGCGCTGGATCCCCGCCTCCGCGGGGATGACAAAACGTCATTCCAAATGCGCCGTCTCTCTTAGTTTTTTTACTCTCCCCTGCCAATAAGGAAACATTTTTAATGTTTCATCTTGCGTCAATAATTCTTCTGCCGTTTGGCGGGCAGCCATCATCGATCGAACATCGTCCCAACGAGCTGCTTGAAACGTGGCTTGACCGGCTTGAGCCGTTCCCATCAAATTGCCACTCCCTCGTTTTTTTAAATCTGCTTCTGCTAAAGCCATCCCATCTTGCGTGCGC
This sequence comes from uncultured Gammaproteobacteria bacterium, assembly GCA_964349535.1. Classification (GTDB taxonomy): domain Bacteria; phylum Patescibacteriota; class Patescibacteriia; order 2-12-FULL-60-25; family 2-12-FULL-60-25; genus VGLT01. The sequence continues at coordinate 9,538 of CAYGGQ010000013.1, forward strand.
GCCACGAGCTGAAGACGGTCGAATGACTCGCCCTGCGTGTCGGTGAGCAAAAAACAACGACTCGGGAGTGTTGAACGACCAACACGACCGCGAAGTTGATGAAGCTGCGCCAATCCAAAACGTTCCGCCCCTTCAATCGCCATCACCGTGGCTTGCGGGACATCGACGCCGACTTCGATCACAGCCGTCGCGACGAGCACCTGACCATCTCCCTGCGCAAATTCAGACATCACGCGCTCTTTTTCTGCCGGTTTCAAACGTCCGTGCAGCAAACCCACCTTCAATCCCGCCAAGGGGCCCTGCGACAATCGCTGCCACTCATCTGTCGCGGCACGCACGCCAAGAACATCTGAAGCGTCGATCAAAGGGCAAACAACAAAAGCTTTTTCCCCACGGCGGACCGCTTGACGAATCGCTTCATACGCACGCTCGCGTCGCTCACCCACACACACCTCTGTCTGAATCGGCAAACGCCCAACCGGTTTTTCGTGGAGAACAGAAACGGCGAGATCTCCGTACATCATGAGAGCGAGTGAGCGTGGGATCGGAGTGGCTGTCATCGATAAAAAATGTGGAACACGTCCATCACGACGTGTATCCACGATCAACGCATCGCGCTGATCAACCCCAAAACGATGCTGTTCATCCACGACCACCAACGCCACATCTGCTGGGACACGACCTGCCTGAAGGAGCGCATGGGTTCCTATCATCACGATCTGCCCTTGTGTGATTGCTTGCTCAAATTCGGCTGTCGAGAGCGTTTTCTCTTCTTGCCCCATCATCCAGCGCCGTTCGGTGCGCGTGACGAGCAGCACCGGGACCAAATGTGGAGCTAGCAAACGACGAAAAGAAGCGGCGTGCTGACGCGCTAAAATTTCCGTCGGTGCCAAAATCGCTACAGACGCGCGTTGACGAACGGTATGCGCCGCTAAAAAAGCAGCGACCACCGTCTTTCCTGAACCCACATCCCCTTGCAGCAAGCGACGCATAGGCGTTTCAAGCTGCATGTCCTTTAACGCCGCCCAGACGGATCGCTTTTGATCGCCCGTCAGCGGAAACGGCAGTCCCGATGCGAATCGTTTTGCAAACGGTTCATCAAACGCAACTGCTGGTGCCCCCGCATGATTCGCCTGTAACCGCGCGCTATGCAATGCGAGGTGATACGACAGCAGCTCATCAAACGCAAAACGTAAACGACCCCGCTCCGCCTGTTCTGCGTCTTGTGGTTCATGCACAGCGAACAACGCTTCACGCCGACCCAATAAAGACCAACGTTCAAGCACATTTGCTTCAAGTGTCTCCGTGATAGGTTCTAAATTCTGCAAGCCTTTCTGTAGAATACGACGATACGTTTTTTGCGCTAATGAACCAGAAAGCGGATAAACGGGCGCTAGTTTTCCCGCGGCGACCGCTGGCGCATCCCCCGGTTCCCAAAGTGGGTGCATCAACGTTTTGCCATAGCGTGGGTGTGACGTGACTTTTCCAGACATTAAAATTTCACGATCAACGATCAACTCGTCGATGAGCCACGTCTGGTTAAAAAAACTGGCCGAGAGTCGTCCCGTTTCATCCTGAATCACGACACGAATCACCTGAAAACGCTGACGAAACGTCGGCATCTTTTTACAAGAAACGACTTTTCCTCGCACCGTAATCACATCCCCTGCCTGTGTATCGCGGATAGGAACCGTCTTTGAAAAATCATCGTAGCGTCGAGGCAAAGTCTCCAACAAATCCCCTACCGTTTGAATGCCTAAAGCATCCCACGCCTTTCGCACCGAGGGAGTCGCCCCATTAATAAACGCGGCCGGATCATCAAATCGTAACATACGGTTATTGAAGCATAATTACGTCGTTCCTGCGAAACGAGGGCCATTCGATCTCCTCTCCTTTTCATGCTATCCTGATAGCATATGATCACCTATCCTCCCGAAATTGAGGAGGCACTCATCCTAAATCAAGATCGCTTCGCATGGGAAGCGCCTTCGCGTATCAAATATAGCCGCGGCTCCCGTTGGTATCTTTTCATGTCGCTTGCCGCCGTTTTTCTCGTTGCCTACGCCGTCTGGACCGCCAACTTCCTGTTCGCCTTCATCATCCTGCTCATAGCGATTATTCTCGTCCTGGCAGGCAATGAGGACCCTTCTGCCGTTCTGGCACAGGTTGGTGATAATGGCATTGTCTGGAATGGCCGGTTATATCTCTTTCAAGACATCGATAATTTCGCCGTTGTCTATCGCCCCCCCGTCAGTAAAATTCTCTATCTCGAACTCAAAAACCCCCTTAAACCTCGCCTCAACATCCCGTTAGAAGACCAAAATCCCATCGAATTACGCGCTCACTTGCAACAATACATCAAAGAAGATCTAGACTTGCAATCCGAGCATCTATCTGATATTCTAGCGCGGCTATTGAAGATTTAAGCAGCCATAGCTCAGCTGGATAGAGCGCTTCCCTGCGAAGGAAGAGGTCGGACGTTCAAATCGTCCTGGCTGCACCATGGAAAGACCGCATGTAACCATGCGATTTTTTTATTGTGGACCATGCGCCGCAGCCAATTGTGTGCTATGGTGACATTAACTATGAACACTCTCTTTCGCGTCCTTGCTTCTGTTTTTTTCGTCATCTGGTCCCTCGTCGGTGTCGTCCTGCTATTTGGAATGTTGGTAGGTCTTTCCTCCATGAAGGCGGGTGGACCGCAAGGCATGATGGGATCTTTTGCCCCAAAAACGGATGGGAGCGAATCACAACAAGACGCCGCCACTCAACAGGAATTTTCTCCTGAATTAAAAGCCTGTGCTATCAAAGTTTTTGGTGAAGCGCGTGTGACAGCGGTCATCAATGGTGCCTCCCCTTCTTTTCTAGAGATTCAAAAACTAACCGCGGCCTGTGGGTCGTTTATAAAATAAAACCCTTGCTCGTGAAGAGGAGGGTTTGAGAAAAATGAATCTGTGTTAACCCAGGGTGAGTCGGTAGCGCGAGACACCGTGCTGAACAGTTTTTCCTTCTCCGCTGGTTCCGCCGAAGGCCATCATCCATGCGATGATACATAGGACGGGGTTCGTGTCCCAATACTTGGTCGTCGCATAGAAAGCGACTACGAAGTGCGGGGCGACCACCCAGCCGATCCACCCGAGAATACCGAGCGGCAAGCTGATCACGAGCATAGTGATCCGTGGAAAGCACGCGATCGCGAGCAAGAAACCAATGCCGTGCGCTGACCAGAAATCCATGAGGTCTCCTGTGGTTGTGTGACGTGAGGAATGCCACCTGAAGCTTGTCCAGAATACCTCAAAAATGCCTGTTTGTCAACAGGGGCGCCTTTTTTTTGACCAATGTTAGCACTATTTGACGCTTCTAGCAGCACGGCCCCCAACGATGCGTGTCGTGTTCTTTGCATGGACACGCTTGATGACTTTTCCAAAAGGCGGGGCAACCGGCACCTGCTTTGGCATCACCCAAAAATTCTGCGACGGCTGGGAGGCGAAAATCTGCTGTGAGCTTTTCTGGCAAGACGCGGTAGAGCACGCGATCGTCTTCTAATGTTCTTGGCTTGCTTTCAATGTCACGATGCTGCTGAATCGCCATGCGTAACTTTGTGAGCACCTGCTCGAGAACGTCATCAGACGCATGTTCCAAATCTTGATCCCATATTGCGAAATCTATTTGCGCATCAACAGGGATCAGGTCCGCTTGATCGGCACGACGGTCACGATAAAAGGCGCCGCAACGCGACATCATCTCTTCGTAAGAAGGAAGCGTCTTTGGTGGTTCCGCGCCGCCTGGCAAAAGGGACCACAACCAATCGTCGTCCAACCAACAGCGATCATCCCCTTTTTGATCGCGGTGATAACGGATGGCGTTACGTAGACGAAGAATTTCTGCCTTGATATGGATCGGCTGCATAGTCAGGAAATTATTTCTTACAACCTATCATCCCGTCAATGAAATAAAAATAGCCTCCTCGATATTGAGGAGGCTATGAAGTGGCTACGAAGTTCGTGCCGGGAGACTGATGTAAAGGTAGACTTCGTCCGGTCCATTGATTTCGTCCACTATACCGAAGGACATAGCAAGTCCCGTCTGGTCACAGTAGTTGAGAAAGCGCTTGACCGGCAGAGTCACGATCCCGTTCTTCCAGGAGATCTCTCCATGCCCAGGCACGAGCTCCTTGACGCGAAGCTTCCGCCCGTCCCGCTCCCCCATATCCTCATCGAGAATACGGAGTGACTGCTCGAGATCGCCCGGCTTGCCTCCGCCCAGCGTCACGATCTTGATAGGGAGAATCCATTCCGCATGACGAATCTCCTCCTCTCGCGTAGGCTCCCGAGTGGGACCCTCCTGCCTGGGCTGACGCGCTGCTTGCCGAGCAACCTTCCGTACCGCCGACTTGACCTGAGCCTTGAGCTCTTCAACGCTGATCCTCTTC
>CAYGGQ010000014.1:0-13182 GCA_964349535.1 uncultured Gammaproteobacteria bacterium
CTCAAGGTCCAGGGCGCGCAGGTCGCGCTCGAGGTCACGGCCGACAGCGACACCGCCCGCCTCACGGAGAGGGCGATGGAGCTCGGGGCGTTGGTTCGCCACTACGCCGGACAGCTCGGCGGCCGGGACCTGGTGAAGGAGGTCTACCGCGTGGTAGGCCCCCTAAACAAGGTGAACCGGGAGCTGGGCGAGGATGAGGAGCGGCCCCACGTCTACGGCCAGTCGCCGGTGGGAAAGGCGGCGGTCCGGCTGAAGCAGGTGGTGACCCTGCTCAACCGCGCCAAGGCCCGTCTGGAGGTGCAGAATGGTCGCATCGCCAAGGCCAAGCAGTTGGCCGTGGTGGTGAACCAGTGCATCTCGGACGCGAGGGAGACCGCCGGCTACGCCAGGCAGACGGTCATCCTCACCCCCACCTCCACGGACGCCGAGTTCAAGCAGGTCTTCGATGACCTGCACGGACTCAAGCGCGCCATGGAGGCCAAGGCCGCGAAGCTGCAGTCGCAGGGGCAGGGCCGCGGCGGCCGGCGGTAGTTCAACCCGAGTGGAGACCGCGGTCGCGCGCGGTCTCCACTCCCGGTGCTCGACGGACTCGAGCTCACCTCAAAGGAGGTCAAAAACGCACATTCTCTAACATAGCGGAAGAAGAAGTTTTCTTCCGCGTCGTTTCCACCAGTTGAGTCACTCGACTTGTGAAAACGGAGGACGAACTTTTAAATAAAATAATTTAAATTCTGTCATTCCGAGTGAGTTCGACGAACCGAGGAAACCCTTCTCCGCCCAAGGCGGATGCGCCCTAGGCGCAGAAGGGATCCCTCCGCTCCGTCAGACTTCGGTCGGGATGACAAAGGACGATAAATGGGAAAAGCTACGCGACCCCTTTCAACAAGTAGACGAACCGTTCGTCTTTTTCTTGAAGGGGAGCCGCGTGGCAAACCCCAAGGACACAGCGCACGTGAAAGAGAAAGGAGATTGAAATGGCACTGAACGCGAAGATCTACACCCTCGGAGGGTGGATCAAGAAGTGCAATGAGATCAAAAGCGGGATCCAGACCAAGGGCGTCGGCGGCTGGCAGGCCAAGGCCGGCAAGCCCAAGCTCGACGAGATGAAGGACAAGATCGCCGAGGCCTTCATTACAGGCCTCCTCGAGATCCTCGGGCTCACCGGTGAGCTCGAGAAGAGCATCGCCGAGAGCGTCTCTCGTCTGCGGCGCGCAAGCGCCAAGAAGGACGAGGAGCGTTCGTGGTACATCGAAATCGCGCAGGCGCTCGGCCACATGGTCAAGCTCCTCGCCGAGAGACAGGGAGAGATCATCAGAGCGGAGCTCCAGCTCAGGGCGCTCCCGCTCTCTGCCGACGCGAAGAACGAAACTCGCATCGTGGTCCTCGAGGACTTCGAGGCGCGCGTCAACAACGCGCACTCGCAGATCGAGGCGCTATACGCCGGGAAGGGCGACGGCCAAAGGCCGTTCCTGCCCAGCAAGTGCTGCGCGTCGCTCGCCGAGCTCGAGGCCGCCGAGGCCGCGATCAAGGCGGCGCAGGGATCGCCAACGGTCTCGCTGGCCGGCGCCAAGGGCTCCGACAAGCTCGCCGCCCTCCGTGCCAAGCTCCCCGCTGGGCCCGTGGTCGCCGCGACCATCGTCGCGCCGTCCGGTCCGAGGCCGAGCGTGATCGTCGAAGCGTCGCCGAAGTACATCGGCAACGCCTTCAATGCCGCCCGTGCGCGCCTCGCCGTCGCCAAGCTCGAGCTCGCCGCGCACGAGGAGCTCGCCGCCGTGACGGTGAGCACGCTCGAGGAGCGCAGCCAGGTCCTCGTCGCGGAGGCCGCCGCCGCCCAGCAGTACCTCACGGTACTTCTGGCCGAGGCCGGCATCGTGGAGGCCCCCGCCCCGTCGAAGCCCTCGGGCGACGACGATGGCGGCAAGAAGAAGGCGGCCAAGAAGGTGGCCGCCAAGAAGACGCCCAGCAAGAAGGGCGGGAGCAAGGCCCACGGCGCCAACGGCGTCGTGGAGCACGCTCCCAACAACTAGTACCTTACAGCTTACACGGGAGAGGAAGTTCCTTTCCTCTCCCGTGTGTCGTTTCCGCCGGTTCATGTAGGGGTAATTCATGAATGACCCCTACAATATGGACCATCGAAAACGGCAATAAGCCGAGGACCTTTGAAAAAGAGAGGTATTGAAATGATGCCAATGATGAGCGGCCATCCGCTCAAGCAGCAAGGCCAACTCAGGCAGGATAGAATTCGCGTAGACAAGGTCTACGCGGTTTCGCCCACAGCGCCAAAGACTGTAACCATCGCGCTCCTTCAGGAGCTGCGTCGGTGTATTCTCGCACTGGACGCGCTCTTCAACAGACGCGAGCCAGACAAGCAAGAGATCGCGTGCGTCAGGCCGAGCAGGCTGATGGCGCTGCTCAACGAGGCGAGCCTCGTTGGATACGGTCCGCAAGGCGAAGCCCCGCAGGATTTCGTCAGGGACACGTATGTCCTGCGGACGAGGAATCGTCGCAGCTCACAGGAGGTGGCGCAGAGCGCCTACTCACTTCGTGAGCACTACATGAACTTGCAAAGTCTGCATGGGCATGTGGCTCTGGCCGTCTTCAATCTTCCCGAGATTCCAGGAGAGAAGAATGAGAAGATGGTCGAGCGTATCGAGGCGGAGACCGCGAAACGGATCGAAGCCTGCAATACCGTGTTGCGTAACATCAACACGGCGCTCGAGTTTCTCGGGTGGTCCTGGCCGGAAAGCCGGTGCCCAGAACCCGTCGATGAAGAGACGCTGATCACGGAGATCGCGGCTCGTCACTCGATACTCGAGGAGTGTCGAGAAGCGAGACGCGTGCTTTGGCGGGAAGTCAAAGCGCGAGGGATCCTGTTGATGATCGGAAGGGAAACGTCGAAACGCGAGAAACAGAAAAAGGAAAAAAAGAATCGACATCACAATGAGCAGGTCGTCGGTGAGCCGGTCGCTGAAGTGGCGATCATCGAGCTCGAGATGGCCACAGGTTGACCATTCACCCTGCGATGGGTCGCAGGTTCTAGCATCAACTAGATCTCTTAAGGGAGGACCCATCCTCCCTTGCTTTTTTAAGCAGCGAAATGCTCATTTCGCTTCTCAAAAAAGCACCTGTCAACCAGTCTATTGACAAATGCTAAAAATCAGGTATCCTAATGAATCGATCCTTGGTCTAGCCCTGCTCGTTTAGGCACGATGGCGTGAAAAGTACGCCATTGTCCTGGGTGAACAGGGGGAGATGAAAGGCCCTCGAAAAAAGCACGTTTTACATCAAGAGAAAAAAAGAAAGTAGTCCAACTCGACCGGAAGAAAAAGAAAAGAGGAAAACATGACCCGACTGGTGTTTGGCATCCACGGGATGCCCACTCGAAATGATGAAGGTGAGCAGGTAGGCATGCTCGCCACGCAAGGGGTGCAGTTCCGCCTCGGTAACAGGCTCGCGCCTCTCGCGGGCAAGGAGTACCTCATCGGCTCGCTGCTCCGCTCCGTCGTGGACGCAGATCGAATCAGCGCGGAAGAGGCGGCCCCGCTTCTCGAGGGGCGGACGGTCAACCAGGCCATTCGTGGCTGGGTGATCAACAAGGCGAACTTCGTGCGCGAGGGGGGCAAGAACCACCTCCGCAGGATCGTCGACCGCGCCGGGAAGCCGGCGGAGGAAGTCGTCACCATCTTCAAGCCGGGATACGGTCCCTCCAAGGGTCCCCGGCGGCGAATGGTGTACCTCCCCATCCATAAGCTCTTCGAGGCCTTCCTCGATGGAAGCGGGGGAGTCAGTCGCTGGAAGGATTATCGCCGTAAGAACGGCAAGGTCGTCAGCGAGACACGCTTCATGTTCCAGTCGATCGCCAACACCGACGGGGGCATGGGCGCGATGCAGCAGCAGAGGCTCATCGCCGTCATCGAGCCTCAGTTCGAGCAGCACGGCAAGCAGTGCGTGCTCATCCGCCCGGGGGAGGTCTACATCTTCGAGGAAGCAGACGGTCCGTATCCCGACGAGGGATACGGATACGTCAAGGCCCTGTGGGCCGCATTCGACTGGCTCCACACGGATGGCGGGCTGGTGGAGTTCATCTCCCGCCAGCACGGCCTCGTCGAAGGACAGGGCGCGGGAAGCGAGATCATCGTCGACGAGGATGACGAAGCTCCCGTCACCGTGACGACCGAGACCGCAGCCACGCCCGTGGCGCCCATCGAGTCCGCGTCCTCCACGGACGACGGAGGCGACGACAAGAAGGGAAAGAAGAAGGGCGACGGCAAGTCCAAGGCTGAGAAGGCCTCCGCCCGTCGCAAGGCCAAGAAGGCCGCCAAGGCCAAGGCCGGCGCCTCGGCCGAGGCCTAGTCCTCGGTCAGTCAGTACTACTCACGGGATCGACATTCACTATGAATGTTCGGTCCCGTTTTTTTGTTTTAGGCATAAACAAGATAGATTACACTCTGTCGTCCTGAGCGAAACGAAGTGAAGTCGAAGGATCTTGAGCGATCATGCCGAATGGTTCAAGGTCCTTCGACTCCGTCGGACTTCGCACGAGGATGACAAAGGAAGAGTTGACCCTCCCTCATTTTTTTCCTATACTCCCCAAGTCTTTGTCTTTCAAAAACTGCGAAGCGTGGTTCGTTGCCTTGAGTTTTTCTTGAAAGCGGTGTCCGTGGTGGATACTCCACCGCGGATCAATTCTCTCCTCCCGCCGTCACGAGGAACTCGCCTTTTTAACGTGACCGCGCTTCGCAGCTTTTGGAGGGGAATGATATTTGTCTGTCGTCCTGAGCGAGTCACGTAAGAGCAACAAATAAGATGACGAGTCGAAGGATCTTGAGCGATCATGCCGAGGGTTCAAAGTCCTTCAGCCCCGCCCCGCTGCTCGCGAGCGGCGGGGCTTCGTTGGATTTCGTTCAGGATGACAGAATGAAGATAGATCAGATTCGATAAGCGAGATCGATCCAGTCGGGATTCATTTTTTTGATAAGACTCTCTTTTTTCTCACGTCGCCAACCTTTTAATTGTTTTTCTCTACCTATAGCTCCCATGATCGAGTCAGTTTCTTCGTAATAGATTAAATCTGAAACGTGGTATTTTTTTGTAAAACCGTCCGTCAGTCTGTCTTTGTGCTGTTGAACACGCTTTAACAAGTTCTGTGTTACTCCAATGTAGAGAACGGAGCGTCCAGGATTTGTCATGATGTAGACAAAGTAAGAGTGAGACATAGAAAGAAAAAGGCTCAAGGTCCTTCGACTGCGTCGGACTTCGCTCAGGATGACAGAGGAACCAGACGCCTTATTTAGTTGTTGTCGTAGTCGTCCCCGTCGTCTCCTCAAAATTTGGCAACGGTTGGTCGTAGAGCACGCGGCGCGTCACGGTTATTTCTCGGCTGTGGCGTTTTTTTGCTGTAATTTTTATGAGGGTGGTGCCGCGAGGGATATCGATGGTGGTAAAAAAAGAACCGTCAGGCTGTACGGAGGCCTGTTTGCCGTTAATGAGCACGAGCGCATCAGGCAAGGTTGTACCCCGCACCTCGACGCGCGGACCGTCTTCCTGTTCGCCTTCCACGGGTTGCGTGACCATCAGTTTTGGGGGCGTGGAAATGAGTCGAACTTGAAAATAGACATAGCCTCCTAACAGCAAGCTGAATACGACAAAGCTCACGATCGTTAAAAGTCGCGAAGAGACGGCCAGATCAAATCTTTTGATATGTCTTGGTCGAGGAATGAACGCAGCCGGGTCTCGTTCTACCAAACGCTCCTTTAATGCGTCATGGTATTTTTCTAAAAAATATTTTTCCTTTCCTCCTAAAAATCGAAGGTACGCGCGAAGAATACGTTCTGCGTAAATCGCGTCGCCGATCTCACCCCAGCGCTCCTCTTCCAACGCCTCCAAAAAAGATTCCGTAATTTTTGTCTGCTGCGCCGCTTGCGCTCGACTTAAACCGGCGCGTTCTCGCAATTCGCGCAAATCAGCACCGATATGGGTCGATGGATTGATGGACTTATGAACAAACGCCATAGGCTTATCCGTTTTTTTCCTCGTCCGTCATCTCATCTTCGCTACCCGCGTCTTCCATGTTGCGATGTTCTTCCATCGCAACGCTTCCTTCCCTCACGGGAGCCGTCGGAATGTCATCAGACAAAGGCGCTGATTGTTTTGTAAAATCTGCTTTTAACAACTCGCGTGGTTTTGCTCCGTCACCAGGACCGATAAATCCCTCTTCTTCCAGAAGATCTAACAAGCGTGCCGCACGCGCGTATCCAACCTTGAGACGTCGCTGTAACAAAGACGCGGAAGCTTTTCCAGCACGTACGATTTCTTCCTTTGCTTCAGGAAGCAGGTCATCCGAATCTTCGTCAGAACCGCTGCCGCCAAAAATGGTGGGTCCGCTGCCCGCACGTTCTGTCACGCTTGGATCATAATCCGCGGGATCATATTTTGATTTGATAAACCCAACCACACGCTGAATCTCCACCTCTGACACAAAACAGCCTTGAATCCGTTTTGGAGACGACATTTCGGCAGTAGAAAACAACATGTCACCACGACCCAAAAGTTTTTCAGCCCCCTGCTGATCTAAAATTGTGCGTGAGTCTGTGGCAGACGCAACGGCAAAAGCGATGCGTGCGGGGATATTCGCCTTTATCAAACCCGTAATAACATCTACCGACGGACGCTGTGTCGCAAGCACTAAGTGGATGCCAACGGCGCGAGACATCTGCGCCAAACGCACGACAGGTCCTTCCACATCACTTGCCGAAGTTGCCATCAAGTCAGCCAACTCATCGATGATGATGACAAGATTTGGGAGTTTGTCTTGCGTGCGCGCGTTGTAGCCTGCCAGATCACGCGATCCAAATTTTGCAAGCAAGTCGTATCGGCGATCCATTTCTCGCAACGCCCACTTCAACGCATTGATGGTTTCAGGAACTTTTGTAATCACCGGCGTCACGAGATGCGGAATGCCATTATAGATCTGCAACTCTACGCGTTTTGGATCCACCATGATGAACTTGAGTTCATCCGGTCCACAGGCGTAGAGAAAGGACATGATGATCGTGTTTAAGCATACAGATTTCCCAGAACCGGTCGCCCCGGCAACTAAAAGGTGAGGCATACGTCCCAAGTCTGTAACCCACGGGCGGCCAGAGACGTCTTTACCGAGCGAGAAGGTAATGCCACTTTTCCGCTCGCCAAATTCAGCGCTTTCAAGCAATTCACGCAGGCCTACCGTCGCAACAGATTGGTTTGGCACCTCAATACCCACGAGCGATTTGCCCGGAATGGGCGCTTCAATACGAATCGGATGCGCGGCAAGCGCCAAAGCAAGATCGTTGTGGAGACTCGTGATCTTAATAATTTTTACTCCGTCAGACGGCTTCAGCGTAAATTGCGTGACGGTCGGACCCACCGAAACCTCACCCATTTCCACGGGAATGCCAAATTTTTCTAACGTCTTACGAATCACGTCACGATTATGCGAAATATCGCCAGACGTGGGACGCTGATCACGACGTTCCAAAAGTTCAAAAGGAATGGCAATACGCGGATATTTTTTTCTTGGTTTCAAAAGGGTGAAGGACTGGCCTTCATTTTTTGTATCTTTATCGTCAGCCGCTTCCTCACTTGAGTCGTCTTCCTCTCCCTCGCCCCCCTCCTCTTCGGTTTCATCTTGATCCGATCCCGTTACTGGAAAAACGTCATCCGCTTGTGTGGAACGTCTATTTTGAAATGGCTTCATGAGGAAACGACCAACAAAGACCAAAGCTTTCCAGATCCATCGCACGACAAAAAGGACTTCTTCGAGCGTTGCATTAAAAATGAGCAGTAAGGAGATGACGAGAAGCGCAACGGTGAGGGTGATCGTTCCAGCGAAGCCGACAAAGTTCCCAAGAGAGAGGGCGAGCGTTTCGCCGAGCTTACCTCCAGCAACACGCAATACCGTGTCTGTCGCAAGAGAGCCGGTCGGTACAGAGATGGCGTGGACAAGGGGATTGAGGGAAAGAAAAAATAATACAAACCCAAACACATTGCTGAACTTGAAGGGTAGTTTTTCTGGAGAAAGGATGTGATACGCCCAGGCGATGAGAATAAAAGGGATGACAAAACTATCCCAACCAAAGACAAAAGACATCCCGTCATCTAGCGCTTTGCCAAGTAGTCCGCCAAAGCCAAAGCGGCCTAACAAGAGAAAGACCGCGGCGGCAAACAAAAACACGATGGCCATTCCACGGCGTGTTTTTGGATCAAGTGAGAGATCAAGAGTTTTTTTTCGGCGACGAGGCATGGAACCAAAGACTATACGATCGATTATAGCCCGTCAGAGCCCGACTGGCGAGGGTAGATTGGGGAAGATTATTCGAGTTCTGGAGGAGTCTCTTCGTCTCCGCTTGGGGGCGTGCTTGCGTTGAGGCCGTTGTGTCCATCTTCGCGCGTTTGCCAAGCAGCCAAACACTTTTGTCGAATTTCCTTCATTAAATCAGGGCGTTCTTTGAGAGTTGCTTTTGCATTTTCACGACCAACGCCTAGTTTTTCTTCTTGATACGAGTAGGAGTTCCCCGATTTGGTGACCACGTTTAGTTCTACGCCCGCGTCTAGCAGGTCACCGGAGAGGGAAATGCCTTCGTTATACATGATGTCAAACTCACAGGTGCGGAATGGGGCGGCGACTTTATTTTTCACGATCTTCACCTTTACGCGGTTACCAATAATCCGCTCACCCATCTTTATTTGAGCCGATCGGCGCACCTCGATACGCACCGAGGAGTAAAACTTGAGAGCCAAGCCACCAGTGGTTGTTTCTGGATTGCCAAACACGATGCCGATTTTTTGACGGATTTGGTTAATAAAAATGACGATGGTTTTTGAACGAGAAACGATGCTGGTCAGTTTACGCAAGGCTTGACTCATCAAACGGGCTTGCAAACCCATGTGTGAGTCACCCATCTCACCTTCCAATTCTGCTTTTGGGGTCAAAGCCGCCACAGAGTCGACTACGACAACGTCAATGGCGTTTGAACGCACCAGTGTTTCCACAATGTCTAAGGCTTGTTCACCCGTATCCGGTTGAGAAATCAACATGTCATCGACGCGAACGCCTATTTTACGGGCATAGTCTGGATCAAGGGCATGTTCCGCATCCACAAAAGCAGCAATACCACCCATTTTTTGCGCCTCCGCAATGATGTGCTGTGCGAGCGTTGTTTTGCCAGAAGCTTCTGGACCATAGATTTCGACCACACGCCCGCGCGGAATTCCAAACACGCCTAAAGCGAGATCGAGGGATAAACAGCCTGTCGGGACCGTTTCAACCTGCATCTTACGCGCCTCTCCCAGACGCATAATGGAGCCTTCACCAAATTTTTCTTTGATCTGGTCAATGGCGCTTTGAGCGGCTAACTGTCGGCTGTCACGTTCATCTGTCGTGGTTTTTTTTGGCATAAGAAAGGTGTTCTATTTTTGTTCGATAGCTACTTTAGCACTCGTTCTTAAAAAAGAGGAGAGTGCGTCAAGGGATTGTTGGGGATAAAAGATTCCCACGCCTAATCTTGGCAATAAGACCAGACGTGGGAGAAGAATAGTGACTACGGAAACGGGGGAAGCGCGTGAAAGTCATAGAGACCAAGGATCACGCAAGCGAGATTGTCAGCCGGTCCCGTGTAGAAGGTTTTTCCCGAGGCCAGATCTGTCAGCCGCCACTCCACGCCACTGGTTGGCGTACAGTGTTTCGGAAAATTACCGACGGTTGCGATGTGACCTTTGAAGCCCCAGTCAGGATGAGCCTTTGAAAAGAAGTTGCCGACAAAGGGCGTCACCGGTTGGGGTGTATCGCAGCGATACCAGCCGTTCGCGATAGATTCCATCACTGTTGATTTGGTATTTTGACATACAACGCCATTCCACCGACTGTCAAAGAGCGTGAAAGGCGCATCCGCCTGCCAGCTCCCATCAGTGACACGGAATTCATAGCGAACGTTCGTCAGAACCATCGCAAGATCAGGCAACGGGGGAGGGATACCCGCATCTTTTACAACGCCTGCGTCCACGAGGACAGTCATATCCACCTTTGGTCGGCAGATCTGCTGCCCCGCACAATCGGGATCCGCGCAGTCCGTGTGCCCATCACAGTCATCGTCGATCGTGTTGTCGCATTGTTCGACGAAGGGATAGCATGTCACGCTCCAGTCACAGGCAGGGGCTTCACACCGACGAAAACCGTTTGCGCCGCAGGCCGTCACACAAATCGGGCCTTGTCTGCCGAGCGGGCACAGGAAGATTTCATCAACAAGGTCATTACCGTCATCGTCTTTGCCGTTGCAGACTTCAGGCAGCTTGATCGCAAGATCAGGTGCTGCCCCGGCATCGACGCTTATCATTTGCATATCCGTCACACCGCCACCGCCGAGACCAGGGAAACAGTCATCGCCAAGACAGTTAGATGGATAATGACAATACGAAGCGATCTCTGGCGTGATCATGGGACCACGAGGAAAAGCGACCGCGTCCAACGTCAACGGATCGATTTCGAGAATGCGCTCCGCTTGGTAGCCAAGCGCGACGAAAGTCGACCAATCGAACACAGGTAGGCGACGACCATCAGACACGATCGAAACCTCGCTCGCGCCAAATCCTTTGACGGGCGTCCCATCACGTATGCGCCGATAACCCAGATCTTGATACTGCGCCTGAAAGGCCACACGTTCCGTCGCAGGCTTCACCAAAATATCGTTCGCTCTCCAACCCCAGGAGTCAAAAGCCGCTTGAGAGATGAACGCGCGGCGGATGGGCTTGGGTTGATCTTGGTATTCATAAACAGCAGATGCATCATCAAACTTCAAGAGGCGCGCGTTTGTGAGTTCTGGTGCATACGCGGTGGTTTGCACATAGCAACGCCGCTCTTCATCAGAGATGGCGATGGCGCTCCAGAGACGATGATCGCTTTGGGCTTCCGCGCGAGCAAGGGGATGAATCAGACCATTTTGGCCCACGACCCACCATGCCTCGCTTTCGTTTGTCTGTCGCCATAACGTCGTTCCGGTCGGATGCCAGCGTACAGCAATGCCTTGTGACATGAGAGCTGTTAAGAAGTTGGCAGGATCAGCGAACCAGTTACGCATAGACGGTTGGCCGTCATATCCGCGAAACCAGCTTTGATCCGTCGCCGCGGCTTCTTCAGCATTTTGCAATCGAATACCAAGATGCAAATGCTCCGCGCCGTCTCCGTTCAACGTGTCATTTTGCACGAAGCCGATGACGTCGTCGGGACCTACTACGTCACCTTCACGAAACGCGAGTTCATCACCACTGTCGAGTAACGTCGTGGGACGCACGTGACCGTAGATGGAAAGAAAGTGCGTGATGGTTACAGCGCTGCCAAGCCCATTCGTTACCGTGCGTGGTGACGCAAGCGCATGTTCGATCACCACGGCAAGTGTGCCGTAGCCTGTGGCAGATCGATAGACACGCACCACGCCACAGGCGATCGGATGGATGGCGGTTCCTTCCGCGAGAGCGATATCGCGGCCAAGATGCTGGCCATCGGTATAGAATCCGCGGCCGGCATAGAGACGTTGAAACTCCTCGCGCGTCGTTGGAAAACGAAGCGTTTGGACGTGACACGGCGCGGACGTTGTCGAGAGAATCCGTATGGATTCTGCCGAACGCGTCTCACAGCCAGCGACGGAAGAGAGCGAGATGACGAAAAGAAAACGAGTGAGAATACGGAACGATCTGTGTCGCATGGGGTGCCTCCTTGGGTTGTGAAAGGAACGTGGGAACAAGACGGAAAGCCCGCCTCTTGCATCCGCTACGCGTCACGGATGCAAGTCGTCTGGGGCCTTACGCAAAGACCTTCGGAAAGGGAGGAAGGCGGACGAAAGGAGGCGATCGCCCGCTATCCAAAAAATGTCGACAGACACGACAGAGAAGCTGTCATCAACAAACAAGAAAGAGCGAAGCACAGAGATGGATCGTGGTCGGTCGATGCATCAATCCGAGGAACAAAATCCGCAGGAGCCGCAGCGCAGCGATAATTGCTGGTGCGCTCAAGAGGTGTTCAAAGGAATCCAATGTTCGAAATCCTTGCAGGAAGCAGATCACGTTGCACATCAGGAGATGTGAGCTAGCGCAGAAGTATGTTTAGAATACTCAATGCGCGGTACAGATCGAGGCCGGGAACGTTTCCTTGATCGTACCAAGAACAACGCGGTGCTTGATGCAGGATTAACCTTTGTTGTGATAACGGAGGCTCTGAAGTTCATGTCCGAAGGTCTCACGACCTTACATCTACGATGAAAGATTTAGATACCCTCGTCAAACAAGGTGTTTTTGTTGTTTTACATTGAACAGGGACAGAAAAAATTGGTCCTATGTCTACTGGTTGATTCACGTTCAATTTTTTCCCGTCCTCCTTTACTGTATGGCTTAGCCTTACAGTTTTTGTTGAAAAAATGGATTTTCGTTGGGGATAACCGATTTTTTTGGCTGTAGAAACATCCAAAAAAGATACAAACTTGTATAGAGTACGATCATGACCCAGGGAGAAACCGTGAGCCGATCCCATGAACCGAAGGGAAGTAAAGATGGCCAACGCGCAACCCAAAGAATGATTTCTAAAAATCCACGCGCAGACCAAACAAGTGGTTGGACCGACGGAAGAAGCAGCGCGAGACTCCCCGTGAGCATGGTCCAAGGGATGAGAGGTAAAACGACGAGACTCGTTACAAGTCCCCAGAGACTGAACTGACCAAACGCCCACGCTGAATAGGGTGTCACCATGATGGTTGCGGCGATGGTGGCACACAAAATAGAGCGTAACCCTGTCCATGGAAGAATCGCGCGCCATCGCGCGTCAAGCCACGCGCCCCAGGTGAGGAGTCCCCACATGGCTAAAAAGGACAACGCAAAACTTGCGTCATAGAGAAGGGCCCAGGGTTGCCAACCAACAAAGATAACAGCGGCAACAAGAAGAAGACGGGAGGGCGTTGGGATGCGGCCCGTAAGCGGCGCGAGCTCAACCAGCCAACCCATCAGAGCCGCGCGAACGACAGAGGCGGAGGGATTCACGAAGATAACAAAAAGAAAGAGACCGCCGCTAAGCGCAAAAAAAGCCGCACGTCTGGAAAAACGGAGGAGTAACAAAAATTGAGAAATGAGGACGACAACGATCGTCACATTCGATCCAGATAC
>CAYGGQ010000015.1:0-12131 GCA_964349535.1 uncultured Gammaproteobacteria bacterium
AAAAAAGGTCTGCGGCCTCGGGGGAGGGCAGACCTTGGGTTAGAGAAGATGTTCGGGGTTTGTCATGTCATTTGGAAGGAGGGCAGCGGGAATTTCGCAATCAAGCGCTTTGGCCAATCTCTCCAGCATCTGACCAGAGGGAATGATGTGCCCACATTCAACTGCGGAGAGGACGGACTGACGAATTCCGGAATGCCTTCCCAACTCTGCCTGACTGATTCGAAGTTCACGTCTCCGGTTCGTGATGAAACGACCAAGGGGAGTTTCTCTTGTTTTCACCCAATTTAGCTCTTTTCGAGAATCTGATGGCATTAGGTGCGTCGGTATCTGACAGTCCAAGGCCGTGCTTATTTTTTTGAGCGTCTCTCGACTCGGGCGTACCCGTCCAGTCTCGATGGTATGAAGCGTGGAAATAGAAACGCCTATCATGCTACTGACTGCCTGTTGTGTCAGGTGACGTTCGTGTCGCCGCGCTGTCAGGAAACCGCCCAGAGAATCGGCGACTCTCTTGACATTATGGGGTTTTCTTATGCGTCGGGCTTCTCGGACTCCTTGTAGAATCCCCACGTCGGTTTTTAACACCTCAGCAAGTTGTTTGATCCGCGCCGTGCTGAAGGTTAAAGAAATTTTCCCAAGCTCGATAAGACTGATGGATTGACATTTTACTTTTAGACAATCTGCCAGCTCCTGCTGAGTCATGCCGAGTTCCTTACGTCGATTGCGTACTAATTGACCAAGCGCACTCTTTGACTCCTTCAGCCGTCTTGATCCCACGAATGACATCCACACGGAGGAATCAAGTGCCAATACTTTCATTAATGGTTTGACCATGGCGAAAGGTATGCTCGCACGTTCTTGCGTTTCCAGTTCCATGGCCTGTTCTACGGTCATCCCCATCTGTGAGGCAAAGGCCTCCATGGTAAGACCAAGTTTTTCGCGCTGTGCGCGGATGAGTCGGCTGACCTCCGTTCTTGGTTGTGGAGTAGACTTCACAGGAAGTCGACTTCGTAACTCCTCTGGATCACATTGCAAAACTTCTGCAAGACGCAGGAGTTGCGGCTCTTTTAGGTTCCGCCGATTTCCGACTTCCAACTGGCTGATCATGGTCCTGGGTAGTCCCACCTCCTTCGCCAATGGAACCTGGCGCAGGTCAAGCTTAAGACGGCACTCTCTGATGAATTTACCGAGTTCGGTTTTGCAAGGCGTCATGCCGACACCCGCGGGTTCGTACTTTTTCGCCATGGAGCACCTCTCTTTGTCAACGTACCATTTTATCAAGTAAAAACGACTTGAACCGCTTTCTTCTTTAACACAGGAATGTGTACTCGTCAACCAGAACTGGGAGGTCGAAGTGGTGCTGCCAGTTTGGAATTCTCTTAATAAACTAACCCGCCGCAATGTGGACGGGGTATCTCCCCCTCTGTCATCCCGAGCGAAGTTAGACGAAGCCGAGGGATCCCTTCTGCGCCTAGGGCGCATCCGCCTTGGGCGGAGAAGGGTTCCCTCCGCTCGTCGTCGGACTCCTCGGTCGGGATGACAGAGACCGACGCAGCAGAGCTGCGGGGTATTAGACTCGAAAGTTAATCAATCGGCGCGCCACGTGAATCCCGCGAAAGCAAACGAAACGGAGCCCCGTAAAATGCGCAAAGCGCATCACGGGGCACGTAAAAATCCCTGCTTTCGCGGGATTTTTACGTGGTGGACGCTGTAGGAGTCGAACCTACGACCCTCTGCGTGTAAAGCAGATGCTCTAACCAACTGAGCTAAGCGTCCATTTCGTATGCGTGCGCAGTATAACAGGATTTGTGGGGGATTCAAGATCTGCTTGCGAGGCAAGTGTCAAACCGTTATTATGTAGATAAATTAATTCTTTCTATTTTTATGCCCGACACATTAACCAAGGTCACGACGCAGGGTTACGGTTCCCGTATTACGGGATCGTTAAAAGGAATGGTCGTTGGTTTTATTCTGTTCGTCGTTTCCTTCGGCGTTCTTTTTTATAATGAGGGACGAGAGGACGTATCAAGACTCGCAGAAACAGCGTCGGCGCTTGACGCGACGACACAGGCTGTCGCGACGATGGAGGGAACGCTCGTAGCCGCGAGCGGAACGTTGACGACAGGTGAGACCCTCGGCGACATTTTTATAAACGATGGAAAATATATCGCCATGAGACGCAAAGTCATGGTGTACGCGTGGGTTGAAGAGGAAAAGTCTGACACAAAAAAGAATACAGGAGGTTCAGAAACAACCACCAAAACCTACACCTACAAAAAAGATTGGGTCAGTAAGCTCCCAAACTCAAGCGAGTTTCAGGTTCCGGAAGGGCACGCAAACCCTCCTCAGATGGCCTATGCTGGAGAGGAAAGTCGCGTGAGTACGGCTACGTTTGGTCGTTATTCTTTAGCTATTGCCACGTTGGAGCTACCGCCATTTCAACCTCTGGTTCTTACGGCACAGAACACCACATTACCGCTGAACCGAGCAAGAATCAGTACAGACGGGAAGCATATCTTTTATGGTATGAGTGGCCTTGGTACAGATGACATGCCAGAAATCGGTGACCTCCGTATCAGCTATGAGGTGCTTCCTCAAGACATGACGGGTACGTTGTTTGGAAAGGCCGAAGGGGGAAAACTTCTCGCGTTCGTGGATCCAAAATATGGAAGCCTCTATCGTTTTTTTACGGGCTCTAAGGAAGAGGCGGTCGCGATCATGCACAACGAGTTTGTTACGCTGACCTGGATGTTGAGATTACTTGGCTTCATCCTGATGTGGGTTGGTCTTGCGATGTTTTTCTCCCCACTCTCGACGTTGCTCGATGTTCTCCCTTTTCTGGGAGGACTCAGTCGTGGCTTGGTCGGTTTGATCACATTTTTGGTCGCGCTTGTGTTGAGCGTCGTCACGATTATTGTCTCCATGATCACTCATAGCGTCGTCGCTATCATCGTTGTTGCGGTGGTTATTTTGGCTGGAGTTTTTCTGTTACCAAAGTTGTTGGGAAAGAAAAAGTAGAGTCGTTGCGTCTTCATGCCATTTCAACCCATCGGCTCCATTCTTTCGCGAGCCATACGTAAGGCGGGGATTACAGAACAGGTGACCGCCGCGCAGGTTTTGGAGGAGACGAAAAAAACGCTGCAACGACTGTGGGGAGAAGAAAAGGCTGCATGGATCGAGCCTTTATCATTTCGCGAAGGGCTGCTACGCGTGCGCTCGCTCTCTGCCGCGGCAACGCAGGAGTGGAAGATGACGGAGATACGCATCCTTAATGAAGTGAACAGAGTCTTGGGCTCACGTATCGTGCAGCGGACAAGCGTCGCGACCGGGACATCATCAGGGGCTGAACGACTATGAATTATAAAATGTACCTTTGGACCATGCTTTTTGGAACGATCGTTGCATGGATCGGCTGGTTCATCGTCTTGTTTAGGATTAACCCAGCAGAAGCTGGACCGGTTGGTCTTATCTTGTTCTACGCGACTCTGTTTGTGAGTTGCGTGGGGATCCTCACACTCCTTGGGACCCTCTACCGTATTCGTTCAAAAACGGAGGTTCTTATCAATCGGGAGGTCAAAATTGCTTTTCGTCACGCCGTTTTGTTGGCCTTTGCCACGGTGATCAGCTTGGTGCTTTCGGCACAAGCCCTTCTATTTTGGTGGAATGCTCTTGGGTTGTTTGTTTTGGTAGGCGCGATTGAATATCTATTTTTGCTGGCGCAGGAGGGTCGACGGTAGAGGAAGCTTGACGTAACTGGCACTATTCTTTTTTTTGTGTAAGATGAGGTTAAATCGACTATGTGGCCATCCTTTTTAGGGCATTTTACAAAGCAGCTTGGCATTGATTTAGGAACCTCTAATACTTTGGTCTATGTCAAGGGAAAGGGAATTGTGGTGAATGAGTCATCTGTCGTGGCCGTGAACCGTCGCAACGGTCAGGTGATCGCGGTTGGCGAAGAGGCGCGATCTATGGTGGGGAAGACCCCACCGCATATTCAGGTCACCAAGCCCCTTCAGCGAGGCATTATTTCTGATTTTGAGGTCACGGAAAAAATGCTTCGCTATTTTTTTGATAAGGTACACGAGGATCGTTCGTTTACCATTCCACGTCCGCAGGTCGTCATTTCTGTCCCACTTGATGTGACGGAAGTTGAACGTAAGGCGGTTGGGGACGCGGCCTCGAGCGCGGGTGCTCGGGATGTTCTCGTCGTAGAAGAACCTATCGCTGCCGCGATCGGCGCGGGGTTGCCTATTTCAGACGCGGTGGGGAACATGGTCGTCAACATCGGCGGCGGTTCAACCGAGATTGCCGTGATTTCATTAAATGGCATTGTGACGGCAAAGAGTATTGCGGTTGCCGGTGAGGAACTTAACAAAAACATCATGCAGTATGCGCGTGACGTGTTTAATTTGATGTTGGGAGAACGCATCGCTGAAGAGATTAAAATCGCGATCGGATCAGCCGTTGAGTTACCAGAAAAACTAGAGGTTTCCATGCGTGGACGCGATCTTTTGAGTGGCCTTCCTCGCGAAATCATGGTTAACGACGCGCAAATCCGTGAGGCGTTAGGGCGCTCGATCAAGGCGATGATTGAACAGATTAAGGTCATTTTGGAAATTACCCCACCAGAGCTTGTCGCGGATATCTACCAACGAGGCATTATTTTGACAGGTGGAGGAGCCATGCTCCGTGGAATCAGTGAGGCAATTACGCGAAGCACGGGCCTCCCCGTGCGCGTCGCCGAGGACGCGGTTACAGCCGTGGTGCGTGGAACGGGAATGTTGTTAGACAACAAGTCCTTGCTCCGAGATGTTGGTTTTCCGGCAACAGACAGAGCGACAAGACTTTAACGAGTAGACCATGATCCGTTTTTACCGCTGGTGGCTTCCATTAGGCATCATCCTTGTTGCTCTTATTTTAGCGCTGGCAGGCTTTTTACGTCCCCTGGGTGATTTTGGTCGCTTTGTAACACTGCCTCTTTTAAGAGCCGTCAGCGGGGCTGGAGGTCTATTCGCCTCCCCGTGGTCAGCCCACCGAACAGAGGAAGAACGGGTCCTACATTTGCAAGAGGTAGAACGGCGTCTTCAGGTACTCGTGGTTGACGGGGTCCGCCTTCAGGCCCTCGCGGAGGAAAATCGTGTGCTGCGGGCTCAGGCAAAGTTCTTGGAAACCTCTGGTTTTGATAGTGTTGGAGCGCGCGTGATCAGTCGCGATATCCATGACCAACGCGCTTTACTTCTGATCGACCGTGGCAGCGATGACCATCTCGAATTGGGGCAGGCGGTGATGACAGAACAAGGTCTGTTTGTGGGTAAAATTAGCGTCTTAAAAAAGCAGGTCTCGACGGTGGAGCTTCTCTCCGATCCACATAGCAGAATTGCCGCCGCCCTATCCGAGAAAAGCCGATTATCGGGAGTGATTGAAGGTCGAGGCAATGGTGCCGCGGTGCTGACGTTTATCCCTTCTTCGCAACCCGTAAAGCGTGATCAGATTGTGATGACCGCCGGAACGGACGACAAAATCCCCGCGCATTTACCCCTTGGTATTATTAACGCGGTAGAGGGAAAACCAACGGATCCCTTTTTTAGCGCCACGATCGAACCGTTGGTTCATGCAGATCAAATCACCTTCGTCTCCGTCTTGCGTCCATCCGCGCTCACGCCAGAACTATGAGACGTTATTTCTTCTCATTTTTCTTGGGGGCCGTCGCCGCTCTGTGGGATATCCTTTTTCAGCCGTTTTCCGCCTCTCGGTTTTCTATTGAACCTCTTCTCGTGTGCGTTGTCTTGCTGCTTGTCGCGAGCGGGAGAAGCAAGGCACTGGTGACGGCGGCCGTGGGAGGTTTTATTTTGAATCTTTATAGCTTTGGGGCCGTCGATCTTCCTTTTGTGCGTTGGATTGTTCTTATTTTTTTACTGGATCTTATTTTGAGACACGTGCTGACCAACAGATCGCTCACCGTTGCCATTGCGCTTGTGGTTGCCGGTCGCTTATTTGAACGTGCAAGCGCTTGGATGGTCGGCACAGCCGCTTATAGTCTTGGGGTGGCGGACTACGCGCTTCCTTTTGCCAATGAATGGTGGCACATATTTGGTTGGGACGTGATTGGGGTAAGTATTGGCTTCATGGGGCTGGTTCTTTTTACGAAACGATTTCTGGCGTTGGTCTACCGACAAGAACGATAGCTATGGAAAACCAAGAATGGTTTCCGCAGAGGATCGATGCAAAGCATCTGCGCGTTGTCGATGATCAAAGTGCTGTGTTTCAGCACGAATTTCTCTTCGAACAGGAGCAGGCCACCATCACAAGGCGCCCGTTATTTGTATGGAAAACATTTGGCAAACGGCGTTTTTTTGGTGTCCTCTTTCTGTTATCTGCGTGCCTAGCCATTTTAATTGCTCGCGCAGCCTGGGTGCAGCTTGGGCAAGGAACTGTCTACCAAGCCTTGGCAAATGCGAATCGCCTGCGTTCCATCCCTCTGTGGCCAAGACGTGGTCTCGTCCTCGACAGACGATCAAATGTTTTAGCGGAAAACGTTTCCCGTTTTCAGGTAACCCTCACCCCAAGTTTGCTTCCTATTCAACTGGAAAAGCGCGAGGAGGAGATCGGGCGAGTTGCGCGACTTCTTGGCATGACAATGCAGAGTATTCGCGATTTGGTCAACGCGACGGGAACAGCTCGCTACGAAACACTTTTAGTCGCGGACCAGCTACCCTATGAGCAAGCGATGCTTTTTGCGATTGCCGCTCCGGATTTGCCGGGTTTTCGCATGGAGGCTCATCCAAAGCGACTCTATCCCTTCTCCGCTCAAACACAGAGCCTTTCCCATATTTTAGGTTATATGGGAAAGCTATCTCCGGAAGAGTATGCCAAGTACCGTGCGCTTGGCTATCTTTCCGTGGATGAACTCGGAAAAACGGGTGTGGAAAAAATCTATGAAAAAGAATTGCGAGGAGAGCTTGGTCAACAGGAGACAGAGGTAGATGCTCATGGACGCATCAAGGGGTTTGTCGGCGACAAGCCAGCTATTGATGGGCAGAATCTTGTCCTAACGTTGGATGTAGAGCTGCAACGACGCGCGGAGCAGACGTTACGCGATGAATTGATCCTTGCAGGGGTCAAGCGGGGGGCTGTGGTTGCGATGGATCCTCGTGATGGGAGCATTTTAGCGATGGTGTCACTCCCTGCATACAACGATAATGATTTTTCAGGGGGCGTGTCGTCTACCGTCTATAGCGCTTTGCTACAGGACCCCGACCAACCCTTATTTCCGCGGGCGATCGCGGGCACCTATCCTTCTGGATCAACCGTCAAAATTGTTATCTCCGCGGCTGCGCTGGCAGAGGGTGTCATTACTCCGAACACGACCATTTTTTCCGTAGGGGGTCTATCGATTGGTCCGTGGTTTTTTCCTGATTGGAAAGCGGGGGGTCATGGTCCAACGAATGTTCGTGGTGCCATCGCTTGGTCCGTAAATACGTTTTTTTACACGATTGGAGGCGGCTATGAATCATTTGTTGGATTGGGTGTGGATCGTCTTTCCGAGTGGATGCGGAGGTTTGGAATGGGTACGAAAACGGGAATCGATCTTCCAAGCGAGGCGGAGGGCTTCGTCCCATCAAAGGAGTGGAAGGAGCAAACTCAAGGCGAACGGTGGTTTGTGGGAGACACCTATAACCTCTCTATCGGCCAAGGCGATCTGTTAGTGACTCCACTTCAGGTTGCGCTCTACACGGCAGCCATTGCCAACGGAGGAACACTGCTCCGTCCTCATGTGGTGAAACGCGATCAGGAGAACACTCGCGTCCAACAGATTACGGAGCCCGCATTTATTGGCGTTGTCCGGAGCGGAATGCGCGAGAACGTAACCTATGGTTCCGGTCGATCTTTAAGCGACCTACCCTTTGCGGCGGCAGGAAAAACAGGAACAGCCCAGTGGCATCGTGAAAAAAATAACCATGCCTGGTTTACCAGTTTTGCACCATTCGAAAAGCCCGAAATCGTGGTGACCGTTTTGCTGGAAGAGGGAGGTGAGGGGTCAAGCGTAGCGGTGCCTGTGGCAAAACGTATCCTGCGGGCCTGGTGGGATCTCCGGACGGTACGAGGTGGGACTTTTTAGTCCGCGTTCGTCATGCTATCTTAGCCTTTACCTATGAGACATGAAGTCGTTCTCGATATTGAAACAAGAAACACCTTTCAGGATGTGGGCGCGTATAATCCATCGTTGTTACAGGTCTCGTTGGTAGGCGTCTATTTTTACGAAACAGACACATTCGAAGCTTTTTTGGAAGAAGATTTGCCTAAGCTGTGGCCACGTTTGGAACGAGCAGACCGTATTATTGGCTACAACCTCATCGGTTTTGATTATCCTTGTTTGCAATCTTATTACACGGGTGACATGATGCAACTTCCAACGGTTGATGTGATGATGGAAATTGAAAAGAAACTTGGACATAGGATAAAACTCGATGATGTCGCGCAGGGGACGCTAGGCGTCGGGAAAAGCGGTCATGGACTTATGGCGGTGGAGTATTGGAAAAAGGGGGAAATCGAAAAATTAAAAGAGTACTGCTTACAAGATGTGCGTGTCACTCGGGATGTCTATGAGCACGCACTCCAATACGGAAACGTATCCTATTTTGACAGACAAGGACAAAAACAGACCATCGCTCTCCCTATTGAGCCCGTACAGTCAGCGCAAAGACAGTCCATCAATCTCTCACTCGGGTTTTAGGGGGTCTTCGTAGGAGATATCCAC
This sequence comes from uncultured Gammaproteobacteria bacterium, assembly GCA_964349535.1. Taxonomy (GTDB): domain Bacteria; phylum Patescibacteriota; class Patescibacteriia; order 2-12-FULL-60-25; family 2-12-FULL-60-25; genus VGLT01. Next base: position 8,756 of record CAYGGQ010000015.1, read on the forward strand.
AGTCCATAATTGTGGCATCTCGTTTGAACACTACATCTTGTGGTACAATCCCATTTGGACCACAAGATGTAGTTTTTAAATGGCCCATCTTTCATTCTCATTATTCTTTCGTTCTTATGCAGGAGAAGGTTACGTCTCATCGCGCCTCTGACACGAGCCGCGATGCACAAGAGCAGCTGTCGGGTATCGCTGATGTCGTCTGGGAATATGTGACATCCGTAAAATCCATCCGTAAACGCGATGGGCGCTTAGAGGATTTTCAACCGTTAAAATTGGAGCACGCCTTACAAGCGGCCTTCGAGGAAGCGGGGATGAAAGACGCGCGTCTTGCTCGAGCGGCAACGGAGCAGGTTGTTTCGCGTCTACAGCATCAATTTGACGGAGTCGCGACCCCGTCAGCAGACGAAGTACGTGAGATTGTAGGGTTAACCTTGATTGATAAAAATTTGCCTCACGTAGCCAAACGTTATTTCGTGTTTCGTTCCGAAGCAGGCCGAACCTCCGAGGAGCCTGTGTACGGAAAAGGTCTTAAGGTAGAACGCTACTACACTAAGCCAGGAATACATCCGTACGATGAAATTGAATGGGAAAGACGCGACGCGGTCATCACGAACGAAAAAGGGAAGGTCGTGTTTGAACAAAAAGACGTAGAAGTGCCAAAATTCTATTCGCAAACCGCAACGAATATCGTCGTCTCCAAATATTTCCGTGGCCGTCTGGGGACGCCCGGACGAGAGACCTCTGTACGTCACCTGATGGACCGCGTGGCAAAAACAATAGCTGGTTGGGGACGACGGGGTGCTTATTTCGCAACGGCAGAAGACGGCGACGCGTTTGAGGCCGAACTTTCCTCTATCCTTGTTAACCAACGTGCGGCCTTTAACAGCCCTGTCTGGTTTAATGTCGGAGTTACGCCAAAACCGCAATGTTCCGCCTGTTTCATCAATTCCGTGCAAGATGATATGCGCTCCATTTTAAATTTGGCTGTGACAGAAGGCATGCTGTTCAAATACGGATCCGGTTCCGGAGCCAACTTGTCGCGGTTACGTTCTTCGCGCGAGAACCTCTCGCAATCGTCAGGAAAATCATCCGGTCCCGTCTCTTTTATGCGTGGTCTGGATGCGTTTGCCGGCGTCATCAAGAGTGGCGGAAAAACAAGACGCGCCGCAAAAATGGTTGTGCTCGATGTCACGCACCCCGATGTATTAGAGTTTGTGTGGTGTAAGGCCAAAGAGGAAAAAAAGGCACACTCACTGATCGATGCGGGCTACGACGGTTCGATTAATGGAGAGGCTTATAGTTCCATTTTCTTTCAGAATGCAAACAATTCGGTGCGTGTGACGGATGATTTTATGCGTGCGGTGGAAGGGGATGGAGAGTGGTGGACCACGGCGGTGACGTCGGGTGAGCCCTGTGAACGCTATCGCGCGCGTGAGGTCATGCGGCAGATTGCACAGGCTGCCTGGGAGTGCGGTGATCCAGGCATGCAATACGATACAACCATTAATGAGTGGCATACCTCTGCAAACACAGACCGCATTTACGCATCCAACCCTTGCTCCGAATACATGTTTTTGGATGATTCAGCCTGTAATCTCGCCTCGGTGAACCTGATGCGTTGTCGAAAAGAAAACGGAGACTTTGATGTAGCGGCTTTTGAACACTGCTGCCGCGTGATCGTAACGGCCCAGGAAATTTTAGTGGATTTTTCTAGTTACCCTACGCCAGCCATTGAACAAAACTCCTACGATTACCGTCCGCTCGGACTTGGCTATGCCAACCTAGGCTCGGTATTGATGGCGATGGGCTTACCTTACGATTCGGACGAAGGACGCAACATCGCCGCGGCGATTACCTCCGTGATGTCAGGGACGGCCTACGAACAATCTGCGCGTATTGCGGAAAAACTGGGTCCGTTTCGTGGATACCCGAAGAACGAAAAACCTATGTTAAACGTGATGCGCATGCATCGTGAAGCTGCCTATCGCATTGCTGCCCCAGGCGTTCCTCAAGACCTCCTGCAACGCTCACGCACCGCATGGGATGAGGCCTTGGACCGTGGAAAGCAATTTGGATATAAGAACGCGCAGATCTCTGTTTTGGCCCCTACAGGTACCATCTCTTTCTTAATGGACTGCGCGACAACAGGGGTAGAACCAGACATCGCCTTGGTGAAATATAAATGGCTTGTGGGTGGAGGGATGATAAAAATCGTGAACGACACCGTTCCAGAGGCGCTGCACCGTTTAGGATATTCAGAAACAGACTGCAGAACCATCTTAGATTATATCGATAAAAACGACACGATTGAGGGTGCTCCCCACCTCAAAGAGGCACATCTTCCCGTCTTTGATTGCGCGTTCAAGGCTGCCAAGGGAACGCGTTCCATTCACTACCGCGGTCATATCTTGATGATGGCGGCTGTTCAACCTTTTATTTCCGGTGCGATTTCCAAAACAGTGAACATGCCGGAATACGCAACGGTTGAAGACATCATGGGTGTCTACGAAGAAGCGTGGCGATTAGGGTTGAAGGCGGTAGCCATCTACCGCGATGGTTGCAAACGCTCACAGCCATTGACGACGAGTCGTGAAGAAGTCTCTTCTAGTAAGAAAAAAGAAGAGACGGTCTCGGTCGCAAAATCTGCGCCTCCTCTCGTAACAACGGCAACAGGCGAGGCGTATGCCCCACGCCGTCGACGATTAAGTGATGAACGCCGTTCGCTCACACACAAATTCCAAGTGGGAAGCCACGAAGGGTATATCACGGCTGGTTTGTACGAGGATGGAACACCGGGCGAAATCTTTGTGCACATGCATAAAGGGGGAAGCGTTGTCAACGGTCTGATCGATGCGTTCGCGACCTCTGTGTCCATCGGACTTCAATATGGGGTCCCTCTCAAGGTTTTGGTAAACAAATTCACCCATGTCCGTTTTGAACCCTCTGGCTTTACGCAGAACCCAAATATCCGTGTTGCCAAATCCATCGTTGATTATATTTTTCGCTGGCTGGCATTAAAGTTCCTTACCGCGGAAGATCGCCAGGCGATTGGGATCAACATGGAAGGTCCGACAACCTCCTTGGCTGTTGCAGACGGTGATCTGTCGCAAATTCAGGAAGCTGTCTCGGTGGGCAAGGAGGCGACTCAAACGCAGACGACCTTTCTTGAACCAATGGATTTTGCGAAAAAAATGACGAGCAGTTTTGACAATCAAGCAGATGCGCCCGCGTGTGAAACCTGTGGTTCCATCATGGTTCGGAATGCCGCCTGTTACAAATGTCTCAACTGTGGTGGCACGAGTGGCTGTAGTTAAATGCAAATAACCGCCCCTCTGAATGTTTCGAGGGGCGGTTCAGAATATTTCTATGGTAGAAC
>CAYGGQ010000016.1:0-12068 GCA_964349535.1 uncultured Gammaproteobacteria bacterium
GCCTATCCACTGGGTGAGGGCCAGTTTGAAAAGATCAATGCCGTAAACGCCTATGCGGAGCAAGATTATCCGGGTCAAGGCGCGAAACGGACGGCGGATGCCATAGGCAACCTACTCGGCATCCACATCGATCATGTGGTGCGCGTGGACTTCCGCGGCTTCTCAACCTTCATCGATGCGTTAGGCGGAATCGACATCACGGTTGAACGCGCATTCACCGATGCCGAGTTTCCTACGAATGACGAAAAATGGACCACGGTCAGTTTCAAAAAAGGAAAGCAACACATGAACGGTGAAACAGCGCTCACTTTTGCTCGCTCACGTCATGGCAACAACAGCGAAGGATCGGACTTTGCTCGAAGCCGTCGGCAACAACTCGTGATCATGGCGGTGCGTGAAAAACTTCTTTCTCTCAACACCTTGAGCAACCCTTCAAAACTTGCGCAGCTCTATGCGGCCATCACCAACCATCTGCAAACGGATCTGACCCCTTGGGACATGCTCAAACTTGCTCCCGTGGCTGAAAAGTTTTCCCCAAGCAACATCAGCTTGCAGGTACTCGATGATGCGCCCGGCGGAGTGCTCGTTGCCGCAAACGTCAACGGCGCCTTCATGCTATTTCCAAAAAAACCGGACTGGTCACAAATCCGCGAGATCGCGCAAAATCCTTTCGCGACGACCACCCAAATGCCTTCGGTCGCAAAAACGACGGAACCGACGACCATTGAAATTAAGAACGGAACCACGCGAACTGGATTCGCCGCACAGATCGCTGCCATGGTAGAAAAAGATGGTTTTGAGGTCAGCTCCTTTGGCAACGCCATGCATCGCGGCTATGAACGTACGATCATTTATGACTTGAGCAAAGGGAAGCATCCGGCAGAGCTGGCGCGCCTGCGTAAACAGTTAAGCGCCGATATTTCCATCACGACCCCTACGTACGACGCCGTCAATAAAACGTTGGTCGCCCGCACCACCTATGGCAACGCGCTCGTCTACGAACGCCTCAACAGCTCCTCCACCTCCTTCTTAATCATCCTCGGCGAAGCCAGTTACCCGCTCGTCACCCCTTAACACAAACCCATGTCGCCCCTCCTGTCATTCCCGCGGAGGCGGGAATCCAGCGCGCGGCACCAGCGCAAATAAATCAGAGATCCTTTTATTGGTGCTATCGCACTGGATCCCCGTGTCTACGCACGAGGATGACAAAAAAAACGATTCAAATAAATATCATCCTATGCCCATCAAAAAATCTCGCACGCGACCGATCGTCGCGCTGGTCGGACGCACCAACGTCGGAAAGTCCACGCTGTGGAATCGTCTTACCGAAAGCGGTCGCGCGCTCGTGAGTCCGGAACCTCACACCACGCGTGATCGCAACTACAGCCCCGTCCTTTGGAACGGGTTGGCGTTTGATTTGATTGACACAGGTGGGATGGATACGGAAATGAATGTGGTCGGCCAAGGGATTCGCGCGCAAGCCGAGTTTGCCATCAAAGAGGCGGATCTCGTTCTGTTTGTGGTTGACGCGAAGGCGGGCGTGCTCACGCAAGATCAAGAACTTTCTAAACTGACGCGTCGTCTCAATAAAAATGTGTGGCTCATTGCCAACAAAACAGATCGGATCGAACACCTGGCGCTCGCCAACCAATCCGAATTTTTTCGTCTTGGCTTGGGCCAACCTCATGCCGTGAGCGCTTCAACAAGTCTTGGCATTGGCGATCTTTTAGATAACATCTTGGCAGAACTAGATCGCACAGGTCACACGGCCGTCAGCATGCACGAAGCGCTTCCGTTGCGTCTTGTCATCATTGGTAGACCCAACGTCGGCAAATCCTCCCTTGTCAACTCCATCCTTGGTGAAGAACGCGTGATCACCTCCCCCATCGCCCACACCACGCGCGAGCCACAGGACACATGGATCCGTTATCAAGATCGCGATGTGGTCTTAGTCGATACCGCGGGGATGCGTGCCCGTTCTAAAATCACCAAGGGATTGGAACAAGCGGGTATCGAACGCAACGAACAAGCGATTGCCCACTCTGATGTTGCCTGTTTAGTGTTTGACGCGACGACTGATCCAACATCCCAAGACCGTGCGCTCGCCGGCTTACTCGAAGAAACAAGCAAAGGTTTGATTCTGGTTGCGAACAAATGGGATCTGGTGGAAGGAAAAAAGACGGAAACCGCCCAAGAATACGAAGCGTTGATTCGTCAGTCGTTTCCCTTTTTATCATGGGCGCCTCTTGTCTTCGTGAGTGCAAAAGACAATCTTCGTACCGCTGGCTTGCTCGACATGGCAATCAAAGTTCAGGAAGAGCGCAATCGTCACATCGATTACAACGCGGTGAATCGCATGTTAAAGGCTTGCATCAAAGCGAGTAAACCACTCGCAAGCTACGGACCAAAATCCCCACGCATCTTTGATGTGGCGCAAACAGGTCACGCGCCACCAACCTTCTTGATTACCGTCCACGGCGAAAAAGAGAACATTCATCCAAACTGGATTAAATTCTTCCAAAAACGTTTGCGTGAAAAATTCAGCTTCACGGGAACCCCGATCGTGTGTAAGGCGCAACATCTTCCTGTTTCCAAGAGCTTGCACAAACGCAACGTGCGCGGACCGGGTATGGAAGCGGTCGCTGGCAAAATTCATGAAAAGAAAGTGCTAGTCAACCAAACACGACGCAGACAAAAAATGGGTGGACGACGGTATTAAAACTCTCTTTTTGTTTTTCAATCATTGTTGCTACCATAGCGCCATATGAAGCTGATCGTTGGTTTAGGCAATCCGGGTAAAGAATACGGGCACACCCGACACAACGCCGGTTGGGATGCCGTGGGAATAGCCGCGGCTGACATGGAAGCGACGTTTACGACCAAAAAGGAATGGCGAGCTGACGTTGCCGAAACGCGCGTGGAAGACGGTAAAGTGCTGCTTGTTCGTCCCCTCACCTTTATGAACCTCTCTGGCGAGGCTGTTTCTGCTATTCAACAATTTTTCAAAATCCCTCTTGAGAACATCCTCATTGTCCAAGATGAAATGGATTTCCCGCCTGGTCGTGTGGCGTTTTCCGTGGGCGGCGGTGATGCGGGACACAACGGTATCGCCTCGATTCGTGAATCCCTTGGTTCGGATGCGTTTATTCGTCTCCGTATTGGCATTGGCCGCCCAGTCGCGCCTATCAAACCAGAAGATTACGTCTTACAACGCCCCACGACTGATCAAAAACCAGCGATCGAAGAGGCCGCCCAAGCCCTCCAAGGCTGGATCACCGAAGGAACAAAAAAAGCGATGAATCTTTGGAATAAACACGGATCGTGATTGACAAAAACCTGCTTTTGTTATAGTTTTGACGTAGTTCCTTCTATTACGTAAACAAACCGACCACAAAGGAGCACCCATGCCCGTGTTCAAGCCGAACGTCTGGAAGCAGGACACTGATCTTCCCCGTCATGAACGTCCAGCCGACACCCTCTCCGAGGGCGTCTACATGGCCGCCGTGAGCGGCCTCACCGTCATGGGTCTCGCACTCGCGTCGGTGATCGGCTTCAGCACCATGAACTGGCACCCGGATCTGATGACCGTGCTCCTGACCGGACTCGGTCTTCCGATCGTCGGCATCTTCGTGAGCAAGCTCTCACGTTCGTGGCCCATCTCGATCCTCGGTTATCTCATGATCGTCGTCGGTCTGGGCGCCATCTGCGGACCGACGGTCGCGCTCTACAAGACGGCCGTCGTTCTGATAGCGCTCGTCGCCACGATGGGTGTCTCGACTGTCATGGCCATCGCTGGCATCCTCTACTCCAAGTCACTGAAGAACTGGGGAGCTTACCTCTTCGGCGCTCTCATGGCGTTGCTGTTCGTCCGTGTGGCACAGATCTTCATGATCGGCATGGGGTTTCAGGAAACGCTCTGGTACATGCCCTTCGTCGAATATCTCGGTGCCGTGCTCTTCAGCCTGTACATCGTGTACGACTGGAACCGAGCGCGCGACCTCCCGCACACGATGGAGAATGCCGTCGACTCCGCCGTCGCCATCTTCCTCGACATCGTCAACCTCTTCCTCCAGCTCCTCCGCGTCATCGGAGGCCCCGGAGTCCCTTCCAAAGACTAATCTCTCCTCACACCGCCCCAACGTACCGGGGCGGTTTTATTTATCCCCACTTGACACCTCCATCTGTTCCGTGGAACGGAGTATAGAGGATGTGGAACGAAGAACGCTTAGCTCAACTTGGACTCTGCTGTTGTCCGGGGGTAGGCTCACGGACGTTACGCAAATTGCGTCGCGGGGTTTCGTGTTGGCAAGAGGCTTGGTCCGCTTCTCGTGCCGACTATCTCGCGATGGGTTTGACAGAGCGTATGGCCGATCGACTGGTTGCGTGGAAGCCTACGACAGACCTTGAAGCCCTCGCCCAAACCTACGATCAACAGAGTATTCAGGTGGTCTTTCCTGAAGACACCGAGTTTCCACGTCTTTTGCGTGCGTCTTCCGACGCGCCTGGCGTTCTCTTTATCCGTGGCACCCTGACCGATCTTCCGCTCATTGCCGTTGTTGGGACTCGACGATTTACGACCTACGGTCGGTATGCCGTCAACGCCATGGTCCCCGCGCTCGTGCAATCAGGTCTTGGAATCGTTTCTGGTCTCGCACTCGGTATTGATGCGCTTGCGCACACAGCCGCCTTGGATTATCAGGGCTATACCGTGGCTGTTCTGGGCGACGGATTAGATAATCCTTCTCTTTATCCACGACAAAATTATCAACTCGCTCATCGCATCTTGGATCAAGGCGGTTGCCTCATGAGTGAATTCCCGATTGGTGTCGAAGCACGCAGAGAATTTTTCCCCATGCGCAATCGCATCATCGCTTCGCTCACATCCGCGACACTCGTGGTCGAGGCCACCCAAAAAAGCGGCTCACTCATTACCGCAAAGCTTGCCTTGGACGAAAATCGCGAAGTGCTCGCCATCCCCGGCCCTATTTGGAGCCAAGGTTCTGCGGGAACAAATACGCTGCTGCAACTTGGTGCCAAACCCTGTCTCACCGCAAACGACGTCCTCGAAACATTGGCACTTGATCGCCCTGTGCTCGTCGCCAAAGCACGCGCGGCGTTACCACTCGATGCAGACGAAGAACGTCTGATCACTCTCCTCAAAGATCCTCGTCATGTCGATGACCTTGCCACGCTCGCAGAACTAACGGTCGCACAAACAACGAGCAAGTTAAGCTTGCTCGAACTCAAGGGTCTGGTCACCGCTTTAGGAGGCCAACTCTGGAGTGCAACATTGCCCGTTTAACATATTTGATGCTATAACCATCATATTCTATGCATCTCGTGATTGTTGAGTCTCCTACCAAAGCCAAAACCATTCGCAAATTTCTTGGCGCGGATTATACCGTCATTGCCTCCATGGGGCATGTCCGTGATTTACCAAAATCCGCCGCTGACATCCCAGAAGAGCTCCGCAAAACGCCTTGGGGCCAACTTGGCGTCAATGTCGAAAAAGATTTTGAACCACTCTACGTCATTCCAAAAGAAAAGACGAAAGTGATGACCGAACTTAAAAAAGCCCTCAAAACCGCCGAAGACGTATATCTGGCAACGGACGAAGACCGCGAAGGAGAAAGCATCAGCTGGCACCTGTTGCAGCTTTTGAAACCCAAAGTGCCCGTCAAGCGCATGGTGTTTCACGAAATCACCAAACACGCGATCGAAGCTGCCTTAGCCCATCCACGAGAACTCGATGAACGATTGGTGCGTGCGCAAGAAACCCGCCGTGTGCTCGATCGTCTCGTGGGTTACACCATCTCCCCCGTCTTGTGGAAAAAAATTGCTTACGGTTTATCCGCCGGTCGCGTACAGTCTGCGGCGCTGAAGGCACTCGTTGATCGTGAACGAGAACGCATGGCGTTCGTCAAAGCCTCCTACTGGGATGTGCTCGCGACACTCGACAAACAAGGAACCAGCTTCGAAGCGAAGCTCGCGACGACCAAAGGACGACGCATCGCAAGCGGAAAAGATTTTGATGAACAAACCGGTAAGCTCGCAAAGAACGCGCAGGACATTCTATTACTCGATCAAACCGCAGCTGAACGGATCGCGACCGACGCACGCGAAGCGACGTGGCGCGTCACAGACGTTACAGAAAAGCCGCTCTCACGAAAACCTGCACCACCATTCATTACCTCTACGTTGCAACAAGAGGCCAACCGAAAACTCGGTCTTTCTTCCAAGGAGACGATGCGCACGGCGCAATCTTTGTACGAACATGGTTTTATCACCTACATGCGTACGGATTCCGTTTCTTTATCAGAAGATGCAATCAAGGCTGCTCGTGCTTCTGTTGAAAAACGTTTTGGCAAAGAATTTCTCCCCGACGCTCCTCGCAACTACAGCTCCACTTCCAAAGGCGCTCAAGAAGCGCACGAAGCCATTCGTCCAAGTTTAACGTTCGCTTCCCCAGATGAAACCGGGTTGAGCAGCGCGGAACGCAGCCTCTATGAACTCATCTGGATGCGTACGCTTGCGTCTCAAATGATGGATAGCAAACAGCTGCAAATCTCCGTAACGCATGAGGTCAAGGAACACACCTTCACTTCAAGTGGGATGCGCATTCTCTTCCCTGGCTTTTTGCGCGCCTACGTCGAGAGTGCTGATGACACCGAACAGGCCTTGGGTGACTTGGAGCGTCTCTTACCCGACATCGTCGTCGGCGATACGCCAACGTGCAAAGAGGTTCAAGCGCTTGGTCACGAAACCAAACCACCTTCACGCTTTACGGAAGCTGGCTTGATTCAGTACATGGAAAAAGAAGGGATCGGCCGTCCAAGTACGTACGCCTCTGTCGTGTCGACCCTGCTTGATCGCCTCTACGCGCGCAAAGCAGGCAACGCGCTTGTCCCCACCTTTACTGGTTTTGGGGTCACGCAATTCATGGAGAGACATTTTGCGAATTTGGTTGACGTCAAATTCACCTCGACGATGGAGGAAGCGCTCGATCGGATTGCCGAAGGCAAAGAGGAATGGCTCCCCTATCTTCGCGCCTTCTACCTTGGCCCGAAGGGCTTACAGACCGTCGCAAAAGAAGAAACGCAACGCACGGATGCCGACGATGCGCGGCACGTGATCATTCCAAAACTGCATGATGTGACGATTCGTATTGGAAAATATGGTCCGTATTTTGAAGCGATTCATCCAAAAAGCAAAACCTTGGCCAAAGCATCCTTACCAGAAGATGCGAGTCCATCAGACGTTGATCAAGAGTACATCATGAAATTGTTGGATCAGGCACAGCAGGGGCCCACGAGCCTTGGACAGGACCCTGTGACGGGGAAATACATCTTTCTCAAAACCGGCAGCTACGGCCCTTACCTCCAACTTGGCGACGATCCGCCAGAAGATTCTAAAGAAAAACCAAAGCGTGTCAGCATTCCAAAAAACGTTCCACTCCAAACGCTGAACGAGGAAAAAGCGCGCGCGATCCTCTCGCTTCCACGCTTACTTGGCTCCCATCCTGAATCAGGCAAAGAAATTCGTGCCGGTCTCGGCCGTTTTGGCCCTTACATCGTCCATGACGGAGACTTCCGCTCACTCAAAACCGACGACGATGTGCTTGCCGTCACGCTCGCGCGCGCCCTGGAGCTGCTTGCTATTCCTAAAGGAACACGCGGAGGCGCGGCGACGCTCCGCGCCATCGGTCCTCATCCAAAAGACAATAAGCCAGTCACACTCCATAAAGGCAAATTCGGTGTGTACGTCAAACACGGTACGCTAAACGCCACGCTTCCAAAAGACCTTAAACCAGAAGAGGTCACGCTTGAACAAGCCGTCGCTCTATTGGACGCAAAGGCTGCGACAAAGAAAACAACAAAACGACCGAGCCGCAAAAAAACACCCCCAGCCGAATAAAGGCGGGGGTGTTTTTTATTTACGACGTCCCATGAGCCATCCATTCCTTCTGCCTCTTTTGCAGAGCTTCTATTTTTGCATCCAAATCTGATTCTAAAGAAGTCTGATCTGCTGCTTTGAGCCATTCAAGTGTTTGAATCAACCCTCCCAATTGCCGCGCGCCGTTTTGATACGCTTGGTCACGTGCCGCGACCAGTGCCTGATCCTCTGGAGACGGCGGTGCCGTGAGTTGCTCGGCTCGTGCATCCAAACGCGCCTCCGCATCCTTGATGGCACGCTCCGCTGTGATCGCTGCCTCTTTCCATGAATCCAGCAATGTTTTTGCCTGCTCTGCTTGACCCGCATCTATCTCCTGCGTGCCAGCGTTTGCCTGTTCCGCAGATCCCCCCGACTTGGCTGAAGCTATTTCTAATTCCAAATCTCCAAACGCTTGCTGTATCGCTTGTTCAGCGGATGTGCTCAACGTTTGTAAACGCGCCGCCTCGTCTGGAGCTGTCATTCTTTCCTGTTCACCAACAAGCGCTAAGCCCCGCACCTGTGCTGTAGCCGCCTCGACGTCCTTTTGAGCAGCAAGGCGTAACCCTTCCGGCCCTTCTTCCAAGACAACCTCTCCTTGTTCCCCTTGCTCCTGCTTACCTCCTTTTAAAATTTCTAATTTTGGCTTCCCATCTCCTGCCGGATCAACGGCAACATCAAGGACTTTTGCAGCGTCGATCGGCGGCTGCTCTTTACGATTTGGCACCGTTGCTAGATTTGACATGCCTAAAAAATACCACGCCTTCCGAACTCGGACAATCGCCCCTTTTCAACTTCAGATGTTTTTATGCTTTAATGACTATTCAGGCATCTATGCATACGACCCCCACGACCCCACTCACGATCGACGCCCTCTGCGATCGAGTTTTATCGTATGCTCCTGATGCGGATATTAGCCAAATTCGGGCTGCCTACACCTTTGCGAGTGAAGCACACCAAGGACAAAAACGAGCCACGGGCGATCCCTATATCACTCACCCGCTTGCCACCGCCATCACACTGGCAGAAATGCGCCTTCCCTTCTCCATCGTCATCGCTGGCTTGCTGCACGATGTACCAGAAGACACGACGCGGACATTGGAAGAGATTCGTACACAATTTGGGGAGGACGTGGCTTCGATGGTGGCCGGCATCACAAAACTAGGTAAAATCAAATACCGTGGCATCGAACGCTACATCGAAAACCTCCGCAAAATGTTCTTAGCCATGGCTGCGGATGTCCGCGTGGTGTTTATAAAATTCGCCGATCGATTACATAACCTAGAAACCCTCGCTGCCATTCCGCCTAAAAAACAGTATCGGATCGCGCTCGAGGCGTTAGAAATTTACGCGCCTATCGCCAACCGTCTCGGCATGGGCGAAATAAAAGGCCGTCTTGAAGACGGGGCGTTTCAGTATATTTATCCGAAAGAGTATCAATGGGTACAAAACATCGCGAAACAAACGCGTGAAGACAAACGTGAATATCTCGACCGACTCCTCGTGACGACCGAAACGTTTTTACGCGAAGCGGGCCTCAAAAATATTTTGATTCAGGGTCGTGCAAAACATCTGTACTCGCTATATCGCAAGCTGATAAAAAATGAACGTAGCATCGCGCGTATTTATGATCTTATGGCCGTGCGCGTGATCGTTGGGACCGTCGCGGATTGTTACGCGGCGCTCGGGATCATCCATAGTCGCTGGACCCCGCTTAAAGGCCGCATCAAAGATTATATCGCGCAGCCAAAACCAAACGCCTATCGTTCGCTGCACACAACCGTATTCTGCGAAGATGGTGAAATTGTGGAATTCCAAATTCGTACAACCGAAATGCACGCCGAAAATGAATATGGAATCGCCGCGCACTGGGCTTATGACGAACACGGAAAAAGCCATGCCGCGCACCCCGCCAAAAAACAACCGGAATGGGTCCACGAACTCGCCGATATCCAACAAGAACTTGCCGACAAAAAACGTTTTGTCGAATCCCTTGAGGATCTAAAAATCGACGTCTTTCATGATCGTATTTTCGTCTTCACCCCCAAAGGTGACGTGATCGATCTTCCTGAAGAAAGCACGTGCGTGGATTTTGCGTATGCCATCCACACCGATATCGGGAACACCTGTATGGGCGCCAAAATCAACGAAGAGGTCGCGCCACTTGAACGTATTTTAAAAAATGGTGACATGGTAGATATTCTTGTTGATAAATCCCGCAAAGGCCCCAACCCTGATTGGGCAAAATTCGTGAAGACAAGACATGCCAAATCTAAAATAAGACAATACGCACGATCTAAGATTGGCGCTTGGATTAAAGGGATTCTGCCGGGGACGAAGTAAAGGGCGGTTGGTCCATCTTTTTATTATTCGAGCGACGCGATAGCAAAGTCGAGAATCCAGAGAAAAGCGAAGCACGTTATTTACTAGGTTCTCGACTTCATTAGCATTTCGCTCGAACAATAACGAATGCGGACAGACGCTGTCGGGTATTGACAAATAAATGTTTTTTGATCTATCTTAAAGCGTTCCTTAGACAGATTTTTACTTCCACAAAAAAGGAGAAAAAGACATGCGCGGAGAACACGACAGGTCAGGACTTCCGGAACAGATCGATAGGGCACGTATTTCTGGCATGGAGCGTACCTATGGCAGCCTCACCGGCTCGGCGGTCGGCGTCCTGATGAGGGAGGCCGTCACACGCGCCATACGCGAAATCCAAAAGAGGCGCTTCATCTTCGAGGCTACCGTAAAGGACAACGAGCTCAAGCCCGAAAAGGAAGACTTCGTCACGGACGCTGACAAGGCGGCGCAAACGATGTACGTCAAGCTACTCAAGGAGTGCTTCCCGGGATTCGGCATCGTAGCCGAGGAAGATCATCTCTCGATCCCCTGCACCATCCCCGAGCACAACTTCTACTTCACCGTCGATCCACTGGATGGAACGAAGGCGTTCATCCGCGGTCAGTCCCACGGTGTCGGCACCATGCTCGCCCTCGTATGCGACGGGGTGGTCGTGAGCGCCTGGATCGGCGATGTCTTCTCCAACGAGATCTACGGCTACCGACCGGACTCGCCCAAGACGCATCGCATCACCGACGTCGGTCCACGCGCACTCGCGATCGATCCAAAGCGCCCGCTCAAGGAGCAGCACGCATTAATCCGGGAACGACCGCGGGATCACTCGTTATTCGTAAGTCGATTACTGGGTGAAGTCGACAAGTGCGGAGGCACAGACGGCATACTCATTCCAGGCATCGTGAAAAACTTCGAGATCACGGGTGGGTCCATTGGTACGAGCATCGCACGCCTCTGGAAGGACGAGGTCGGTATGGCGATCCTCATGCCCGGCCACCACACCCCGTGGGACCTGACCCCGGTCTACGGCATCTCCAAACATCTCGGATTCGAGTTCTTTGAGATCGATAGTAGAGGGATGGGGAAAATTCGTCCGTGGAGCTATGAGCCCACGACACACCCGATCAAGGTCGAGGCAGAATTGATCATCGTCCACGGCAGCCGCGTTCAAGAACTCATGGAATTCGACATTGAATTTGTCGGTCTTGGCCTCCTCTAGACTCTCAAAACCGCCCCCGATGACTTCATCGCGGGCGGTTTTCTTTTTATGCCAAGGTCGGTCTGTCGCTGTCGTAACGAGCGAGGACTGTCTGAAGTTATCCTTAAAAACCCTATTGATATGCTAACGAGTTCCGCAGCTCGTGGAGACAGCGACAGACCGACCTTTCATTTTATTCCTCCTCGCCTTTCAACTTTCTTATCAACGCCTCAAACTCTTCGTTGGATGTAAACTTAAGCCGTATCTCTCCAGGTCCTTTTGGATCCCGCTTTATCTCCACAAGACAGTGATATTTTTCACGAAGATGATATTCTGCGTCTGCGACATTTGGATCAAGCGGTCGCCGCGCACGACGAGGATGCGGCACACGTTCTTCCGCCTGACGAACCGTAAAGTGACCAGCGATCATCGCTTCGAATAATTGCTGACGCTCTGCCTCCGTTGGCACAGACAACAACGTTCTCGCATTCGATGCTGAAATTTTCCGTTCCACGAGCGCCTGCTGAATCGATTCTGGTAATTGCAATAAGCGCACTGTATTCCCCACCTGTGGACGACTCTT